>NZ_JBIQFG010000021.1:0-54836 GCF_045369345.1 Ureibacillus sp. 179-F W5.1 NHS
ATGGCTAGAAAATAGTTCGGTTTAAGTGGATCAGTTTTTAATTAATAAATGGCTCAATTTTTACTTGCGAAATACACGGGGATTCGGAACTCCAGAGTTTGAAAGAGAAATGGAGATTGAAATAGATTCTTACTATAGATTTCTGTTTGGAATAAGTCCAAACCTTTTCAGATGGCCTATATTGACTCGAAATTAATAATGGACAATATGTAACTATCATAGGAAAATTTATACAATAATGGAACTTGTAAATATTTAACGTATTGCAGTAAAAGTTCAAAGGAGGGGATATATTGAAGAAATTTTTTCTCCCGATATTTTTTAAATTATGATATTATCGGCATATAATTCATCAATAGTGAGTATGAGTAAAGTTGAAAATGTACCTAATAATGTGCAGACTATAATTGATCCTAATTTAAAGCTTCAATTAATCAATGATGGAGAAAAAGGATCATATATAATTTTCCATTTAAATGGAGATGTAAAATTTGATTTTATAACTCAAGACAATAGGATAACTATTAATTTTAAAGAGAATCAGAATGTGTTGAAACGCAAAATACTTAGTATTTAACATCAGATTCAGAAAACTATACATTAGAAGTTTTAGTAAATGGGAAAACAAATCCTTTTGATAACGTGACAGGTCTATAAGTGATAAAGTTAAGTAATTCTCAACAATGGAGCGCTTTCCTTGAAAAAGAAAGTGCTTTTTTGTTTATCATTTTCCCCGATGCTTCATTGTTACCGACCAAGTTAGTAAACTATTCAGTGGCTTCAGTAAAATAACATTATAAATAAATAAAGGGGAAATGAAACTTTCTAATCGTTCAGTCGTTTATTATTAATGACTATTGTAGTATTTTGTAGAATTTAATCGAAATTTAGTGGTTTTCAAAGTATAATAACTTGGTCAAATTAGTTTATACAAAGGAGGTTTGAACAATGGAATGGACTTTAACTGGACTATTTATCGTGGCAATACTACTACTCATCTATTCTATGTACAAAAATAAGCAAGCTACAAAGATAGAACAACGCGAAATTGACACGGTGTATATGACGATAATGGAGGAGATTACTAAGCTTCAAAACGAAGTTCAAATTTTGAATTTAGAAAATGAAATTCTTTCACAAAAAGCTGGGCTTAGTAATGAGGAAAGAGAATTACAGCGAAAATTACTAGATTTATATAAGAGAAATTTTAAAGTGGAGGTTATGGCCGCTAAATTAAAGCTTGAACCATCAGAGGTGGAAAAGCTTCTAGCTCCATATGTGTCATTAAAAAAGGAAGGGAGAAAGGTAGCAAATGAAAGCTAATCTGATAAATAGCTTTGCTGCAGGTCTTCTCATCAGTGCAAGTGTTTGTGGAATTGTCTATTTTTCACAGTCTACACCGAAAGGACAAACGAATCAGGTGACAGCGAAGTCCCCAACGGAAGAGGAAATGAAAACGAGTCTCTCGAATGCTGGGTATGTTATTTTAACTAAAACAGAATGGGACGAACAACTAGCTGCAGCAGAAGAAGAGGCAAAAGGTCAACAAACTCAAAAAGAACAAACGGACCAATCGGAAAAGCAAGATAATGAGAAAGTCATTTATCGTACGGTTATCAATGTGGCATCAGGAATGACGAGTATCGAAGTTGGAGATGCATTAGTGCAGGGGGAAATCATTGATAATGCGATGACCTTTTTCAATGAAGTGGAAAAGAGAGGACTGGCAAATGATTTAAAGCCTGGTACCTACAAATTGGATAGTAATATGTCGTTAGATGAAGTCATCAATACGATTTTTCAGTAAGAATTACTCTTAATTAATTCTTTAGAAATATGCTGCGCTAGTACTTCTGAATTCTTCTAGTATTGTCTCCTCCTCCCAATGTTCACCAAAACAAACTCTTTTAAGAGATCAAGGTTATAAAGCATTGTAGTAGCTACCATTTATTCAATAACAACTTTTCATAAATTGGGAATGCTTCAAGTAAAAGACAAATCGGAGGAAACAATATCCTAGCGAAAAAAATTTTAATGAGTACAAGTAGTGCCTCCAATCAGCTTTACGCATTTAAAATTTCGATAAATTCAAATACATTAGAGAACAAAGACAAAGGTCGACAAACATTAATATCCCAGTGTTTGTCGACCTTTTAATTGAATGGTCTCGACTGGGTTCGAACCTGCGACCCCCACCTTGTCGAGGTGGTGCTCTCCCAGCTGAGCTACAAGACCTTGATTATTCTATTTACATATTACCATATGTAATAAAAAAATCTATTAAAATTTATAATGAAAACTAAAAAATGCTTTTCCCTCGTGAATAGATTTTAGTTTTTATGTTAAACGATAAATGACAAATCTTTCGTATGGATTTTTTTCATATAAAATAGGAAGCGTGATTTCCTTTATAAATTGAAAGGATAATTGGGTTTCTAAAAAATATTGATAATCATCTGAAGGGTAATAAAAAATTAAATCCATTTCTCGTTTAGTCTTCTCATAGGACAACATTATATTATCGAATACTTTCATAAAAACTTGTATGGAAAACGGATTAAAGAAATAAAATTTATTTTCATCAGGTTGAATTTCATATTTTTCTGCTAAACAACAGTGAAAAAGAATGGATCCTTTATTTTTTCCCACATTTCTAAAATAACTTTTTTCATTTTTCATTGCTTCATCTAAAAAATGTTGATTCATATCGATTCCTACACAATTGGCATGAAACATATAATGAATGAAGAAATTTAACCTTCCTTTACCACAACCAAAATCGACTATTGTATCCTGGTCATTGACTTCATAATGTTTAAACAACTCTTCTAAAGCTGTATAGGGGGTTGGTTCATAAGGGTGATAATGGATGGAGTTATTAACTTCCATTTGTTTTGAACGTGTATTTATATGGAGCATTTTATCGTATTGATATTCTTTCAACATGTTGCCTCATTTCATTTTTCAGTAACTACATAATCATAGCATTTCTTACACCAATTTTATAAAGTTTTTAATTTGTTTAAGTGACTAATGTTGGCGCCTTTCGTAAAAGATGTTACTACTAATGATTTGTAAGAAGGGTAGGAGCATTTTGATAAAAAGTAAATATAAAAGTTATAAAAGGGACTATCCGTCTTTACCATGGATAATGAAGCAAACATGGATTGATAATTTGTTTATCCATTATCCAGTTAAAAAGGAAGTTCTTCAAAAACTTGTACCGACTTCGTTAAAAGTGGATACATATGATGGATTTGGGTGGGTATCCGTTGTTCCTTATCTCATTACTGACATGCGCGGTAGAGGTCTTCCACCGTTACCAGGTATAAAAGAATATCCAGGATTTAATATCCGTACATATGTAATGGTGAATGATAAACCAGGTGTCTTTTTCTTTTATCTGGCAGCAGCCAACTGGTTTGCGGCTAAATGTGCGAAAACCTTTTTCGGACTGCCTTACTTTTTTGAGCCACTTAAGATGGAGCGGCACGATGAATCTGTATTTTTTGAAGGAAAAATGAGTAAAGGACAATTTAATTGTCAATATCACCCGATTTCTACTCCATATATGACATCAGCAGGTTCTTTAGATGAATGGTTATTGGAACGTTATTGTCTTTATACAATAAATAAGCAAGGTAAACCACTACAATGTAATATTTTACATCCATCTTGGATCGTATTTGATGGGGAGGCCAAGATACAGGAAAATATATTAAGACGGAATTTTAATATAGTTCCTGAAAGCGAAAAACCTATTTTACATGTTGCGAAAAGGGCAGATGTACGGATTTGGCCATTAGTAAAAGGGGAATAAAAATCAAGTCATATCTATTATTTCTTCCGAAAAAAAATAAAAATTTGAACAAATAGTGAAAAACATATGGCTATTTTGTGAACGATTGTTGTATACTATGTATATAGTAATACAACACAAGGGGGAGTGACGATAATGTTCAAATTATTTACAAATGTTTGTGCGCTACTTATCGTTTCTGGAATTATACTATTTGTCGCAAGCTTCTATACAAATATATCCATTTGGTACGGAATTGAAATAGCAAAATGTGGAGGATTTTTATTTATTATTGCCATATTTATGCAACTACTTTTTGAAAAAGAAACCGAAAAGAATCATTCAAAACAGCAGCTAGTTAAATAATGCAATAAAAATAAATGCGCATAATTGGAAAATCCCCAGTAAGTAGATTTAAAACGCTACTTACTGGGGATTTTATTTGTATTAAGATCTTCTATAAGTTGACATACTTTCGTTTGATGTTTAAGAAAGTACTTCTTGAGCAATCAATTTATATGAATTCGCCCGTTCTTCTGGAGAGTGGGTAATTGTTAGTATCATAAATTCGTCTACTTTATACTTAGCTTGTAATTGATGTAAAGCCTCTTGAACTTCTTTCGGGTTACCAATAATCATTTTCTTTTTTAAATGAGAAAGTTGCTCATTTTCTTTTTCACTTAATTTATATTTTTTAGCGACTTCGATGGATGGGATTGTTTGTGTTTTTCCTTTATCAATGAATAATTGCCAGATTAGCGTACTCAAAGCAATTTCTTCTGCTTTTTCTTTTGTTTCCGCACAAATGACAGGAACAGTTACTAATACTTGTGGCGGTTGATTTTGTATTTTCGGTTGAAAAGATTTACGATAAGACTCGATTATAGACGTACCATCTTGTTCACTCATAAATTGACCAAAAGCATAAGCTAATCCATTTTGTGCAGCAAGAATGGCACTTTTCTCACTAGTTCCTAACATCCATGGTTGAGGAGTCGTTTCAGGTATAGGAGAGGCGGATATTTTCGAGAATTGGTGATCCGACGGAAAATCTTGATGAAAAAAATGGAGTAATTCTTCTACTAATTCCGGCATTTGATAAACCTTTTGTAAAAAATTATCGTTCAAAGCATTCGTTGCTTCAGCAGATCCACCAGGAGAACGACCAATCCCGATATCAATTCGATTTGGAAATAATGTTTCGAGCATATTGTAAACCTCAGCTACTTTATATGGCTTATAATGTGGTAGCAAAACAGCTCCAGCACCAATTCGTATTCGATTCGTTTGTGCACCAATATATCCAAGCATTACTTCCGGCGCGGAACATGCAAGTCCAGGTAAATCATGATGTTCGGCAATCCAATAACGCGTATAGCCTAGTACATCTCCTAATTGAGCAAGTTTCATCGATTCAATTAAAGCATGTTGTGCTTTTTGATTGGATGAAATGGGGGATTGATCTAATATACTTAACTTCATCTTTTTCCTCTTTTCTAATTTCTTACTTCCACTAAAGTCAATTTATAAATACCCACTTCGCCTTCTTTGTATAAATTCGTAATGGATGTTGAATATTGTTTAATTGTCCCTCTAAAAGCTAAATTTTGTTCTGGAACTTTTACATCAAATGTTCCTTCATAAAGTAGTACGGCAATATCATGGTATTCTTCGCTCGTCACTTTGAACTCAATAAAAATTTTATGTAAACCTGAATTTGTTTCTTCCTTGTAATTGTCTATATGAATAACTCGTTCATTTAACATAATTTTGTTTACCAAAAAAAATCATCTCCAATCTAAGTTTGTATGCAAATGATAGCACTGACAGGTGGGGGGAGTAAAATAAATTGTTTTAAAGAGGAATTGGATAATTGAATTGAAAAACTCAAAGATAAAAAAGAGCCCGACTATTATAGTCGAGCTCCCATTTTTTACATATCCCATATTAAAATTAATAACGAACCAAATACGGTAATAACTGCAATAATGACACCATAAAGGATGTTCGTATAAATTGACTTACCATCTTCAGATTCACCAGCATGCATAAATACAACGAGTTGTAAAAAGGCTTGAATAAATGCTGTTACTAAAAGAATGGTCATACCTATATGAAATGACATATCTGTAAAGTAAACTAGCAAAGCCACAGCTGTTAGGATCAACGAAAAGACAAAGCCCATCACTTGTTTTACAGGAAATAATTCTTTCATATTACATCATTCCTTTCAAATAGATGAAGCTGAAAATGAAGATCCAAACAACATCTAAGAAATGCCAGTAAAGAGAGAAGATAAATGATTTATTAGCTGTTTCTGGAGTTAATCCACGTTTTTTCACTTGAATCATAATGAATAATCCCCAGAATAAACCTAACGTTACGTGTCCTCCATGGGTACCTAGTGTTGTTAATAACGCGGCTGTAAAGGCACTTGTTTGATAAGTAGCACCAACATGGTAGTAATGCGTAAACTCAAATATTTCTACTCCTAAGAAAACTAAACCAAGTAGTAGGGTAATGCCAAAGAATGTGAGCATCGCATTTTTACGACCGAGTCTCATTGCATGAACACCAAGTCCGATAGTAAAACTACTTGTTAATAAAACAATTGTTTCAATCAATACTGGAGTAATTTCAAAAATCTCACCAGGCGTTGGTCCAGAACCCGTACGACCTTGTAATGTGAAATAAGCTGTAAATAGGGTAGCAAAGAGCATAATTTCTGCTCCAAGGAAAATCCAAAACCCTAAAATGTTTAGCTTATTTTGATCAGTACTATATTCAAGAGGTTGCGAGTGATCAATTTTCATTATTTAGCACCTCCAATTTTAGCTTCAGTCTCTTTAATTTCTTCAACCGAAATATGACGTCCATGATCTTGTTCAAAGGAACGAAGAGCAAGACAAACAAAAATACCAATTAAAGCAATCACTGCTGGAACCCATAATGCAAAGACAAATGAGAATCCGGCGATGAAGAAAATAACACTCATAATGAATGGTACACCACTATTATTTGGCATATGGATTTCTTTCAATTCACCTTTAAATAATTGATGTCCATTTTTCTTTGAATCCCAGAAAGTTTCACTTGAACTAATTTGAGGAATTCTAGCAAAATTGTATTCTGGTACTGGTGTATGTGTAGCCCATTCTAATGAACGTGCATCCCATGGATCACTACCAATATTTCTTGGTGAATTTTTATAACTGTAGTATACATTGTATACGATTGTAATGAATCCAATCGCCATTAAAGCAGCACCGACAAATGACACCATATTTAATGGTCCGAAGCCAGTTGCTTCTGAATAAGTGTACATACGACGCGCTTGACCGTCTAAACCAGTGATATACATTGGGAAGAAGGCAAGAACGAAACCTACTGTTAATAACCAGAAAGTAGATTTACCGATTTTTTCATTTAACATGAAGCCAAAGAATTTTGGCCAGTAATAAGTTAACCCAGCTAGCATCGCGAAAACGACACCAGGAATAATCGTGTTATGGAAGTGGGCAACTAAGAACATTGTATTATGGTATTGGTAGTCTGCTGCAGACATTGCAAGCATAACCCCTGTAACACCACCGATAGTGAATAGTGGAATGAATGCTACTGAATAGAGCATTGGGACAGTAAAACGAATTTTCCCTTTCCACATTGTAAACAGCCAGTTAAAGATTTTAACCCCAGTAGGTACTGCAATTGCCATCGTCGTAATCGAGAAGATACTGTTTGTAAGTGCTCCTTGACCCATTGTAAAGAAGTGGTGAGTCCATACTAAGAATGATAGTAGGGAAATTAATACCATCGACGCTACCATGGATTTATAACCATATAAATTACGGCGAGAGAATGTTGAAATAATTTCACTGTAAATACCAAAGGCAGGTAAAATTAAGATATATACTTCAGGGTGTCCCCAAATCCAGAAGAAGTTCGCCCAAAGCATATCCATACCGCCATTAGTTGTAGCAAAGAAATGCGTACCAAATAATCGGTCAGTTGTTCCCATTAATAATGCAATTGTTAAAACAGGGAATGCGAAAACAATAATGATATTCGCAATGAAAGCAGACCATGTAAACATTGGCATTTTCATTAACGTCATGCCAGGTGCTCTCATTTTTAAAATTGTTGTACACATGTTAATCCCCGTCATTAAGGAACCGATACCTGAAATTTGAAGGGCTAACATATAATAGTTTGTTCCAACTGATTCACTGAAATCATTCCCAGCAAGAGGGAAGTAAGAAGTCCAACCAGCATCTGGTGAACCACCGATTACGAATGAAATATTAAATAACATTGCCCCTACAAAGAATAACCAGAAGCTAAGTGCATTCAAACGTGGGAACGCTACGTCACGCGCACCAATTTGTAAAGGCACAATTAAGTTCATAAACGCGAAGATAAATGGCATTGCCATAAACATGATCATGACAACCCCGTGTGTTGTGAAAATTTCATTATAGTGTTGTGCATCTAATAATTTTGCATCAGGTGTTGCAAGCTGAGCACGCATCATAATAGCGTCAGCGCCACCTCGGAATAACATTAGTAGGGCAGAAATTAAGTACATAATTCCGATTTTTTTATGGTCGACTGTAGTTAGCCATTCGCGCCATAAATAGCCCCATTTTTTGAAATATGTTAAGCCAACAACAATACCAATACTTACTACAGCAATGGCTACCATTGAGGCATAAATAGCTGGACTTGGATGAGGTATGGCAAATCGTTCAAAGAATTCCATCCTTTTTTCTCCTTTCAAGAGTAGAAACTAGTAAAAAACTAGTTTTTATTCATTTCAATATTAGTGACCACTATGGTCTGTGTGCTCCGATTCATCTGTATTCCCATGCATATGATGAGATGAATGATCTTCTGATTCTGTATCTGTATCAGATTCTGAATTTGTTCCATGGTTGTGTTCTGGAGCAGGACTAAATTCTAAATGAGTACCAGTAAAGGTCATTTGTCCTAGATGACCTGGTTCTAATAATTTTTGGAATTCACTTTCAGTTAGTGGCTCAGCAGTATCGTGTACTTCATCAACCCACTCATCAAATTCTTTTTGAGACATAGCTGTTACATTAAATGTATTTTCTGCGAAACCTTTACCACTGAAGTTTGCATTTCGTCCCATAAATTCTCCTGGACTATCTGCAGCTAAATGTAATGTTGTGACCATATCGGACATCGCATATTTTTGACCACCAAGTTGTGGAATCCAGAAACTTGTAATAGGTCCAAATGAATAAAGTTTAAATTCAATTGGACGATCCGTCGGAATATAAAGGTAGTTAACTGTTTCTACCCCTTGTTCAGGATAACTAAAATGCCATTTCCAGTTAGAAGAAGAAGCGTAAATTACTAAAGGTTCTTGTTCTTCGTAACCTTCTGGTGCAGATTCAACTATATAGTTACTTTGTACGGAAACAAATGATAAGTAAGCAACAATCAATACAGGTATACCTACACAAATTGCTTCTACCCATTTATTCCCTTCAAGATGAGGTGGTTCATAATCCTCACTTTGTTTTGAAGCTCGGTACTTAATTAATATATAGCCTAACATCACCATGACAACAATGACGATAACTGCCATAATGCCAATTGACAACATAATGTCACTTGCTTGTCTCTCAGCCTGTGGTCCTTTAGGGTCTAAAACTAAAAGAGGTTCACAACCTGTAAGAATGAGAAGAAGTGCCATTACGGACGTTAGAAATGTCCATTTTTTTATCATTTCAATATTCACCTTCCCTTTATTGTTGTTAGAACAACACTGGTGTTACTTCCATCAACTCTATTACTATTCTAATAAAATTGATTAAAAAAGGAATCACTAAAACCCGTATTTCACGTAACGTTCATATTCCATTCAAAAGTTATTCACGAAAAGTTCACCAGTAGTACACCAGTTAGACACGGAAAGTTCACTATTTATCAAGTTCCCATCAAAAAAGGGGATATATGGTTAATTAGGATAAATAAAGGTTGTAAAACAGGAGAAAAGAGGGGAATAATTAAAAAAGATCTCTTTTATAGAGATCTTTAACGGTAAAAAAACTTTTATTAGTATAATAATTTAGTCGTTTAAAATAACTTTTTAAACGACTAAAAACAAAATGTGCTACATTTTAATATGATTTAGCTGCTATAGTTTAATTTGTTATCATTTAATAAAAATAAGGATATTTTTCTATAATAAAGGTATTAAGAACTAGTCATTCGTTTTATTATTTTGAAATTCGATTTTCTTTAAAGCTCTTTCAAAATTTTGTTCTTGTGAAATTTCCTCGCGACTATTATGTTTCTTCGGTTTTTTTTCTTTTCGGAATGTTGTTTTTTCCTTCTTCGCCATCTATATCACCCCTTGTACTTATTTTGGTTCATTTCGAAATCGGAATACTAAGCAATAAATGGTTCTTATAAATCAAAATCATCTTTTTTAATTTATATGCCCTTGCAAGTCGTTCAGGTACGACATCTACTAGTATGGAAGGAGGGTGATAAAATGGGACCAGAGCGTAAAGCTAATTATGAAGGAAATGAAGAAGAACTATCTAATCGCATCGAAAGTGAAGTTATATTGGATCGGAATTCCCTTATTATAAGTCAAAATTTTTGTGTGGATGCAACTGTAGGAGCGGAAGAAAAGTTAATCATTGAGAAAGTTGTAATTACTGAAGAAGATGGTGAACCGATTGAATTAAACGAGTCCTCTTATTTCGAAGAAGAAGTGAAAGAAGAAATAAAAATTCGACAAGATTATACACTCATTTACGCAGCTCCTGCGACTCCCATGCGTTCACCATTATTAATGACCGTTATTGCTAAAAATTTATCTGACAACGATGTTTTAGTTTGTATGGAAGATGATGCAGACATTTTAGTAGAAGAAATTGTTCCAGCTAAATCTGAATTAGCTTTGACGGCACAAAGTGCGTTATTTTTAAGAGCTTTGGCCCTTAGTCCAAGTCGTGTACAATTTTTTATAAGCGTATTCCACCCAACAACATTGTTTTAGCATGATGAGAAGCTATAGGGAACTAAGCACTTTTTTAGGTGCTTCCTTTATCTTTTTCTTTTTATAAAAATCAATTCAAAATAAATAAAGATTAACTAATTTGCTCATAATTTAGTTTAATACATAAGTTAGTTTTCAATCTTGAATACACACTTTATACCTATTACCTTTTACCCTTTATTCTCAAAGATGGATATCTTTACAAGGGCTATAAAGTAACTTAACAATGGAAAGTTACGATTTAGTTGCAAGAAAACAAATAGGTATAAGGAGTGTATAGAAATGATTAACTATTTATCTACTAAAGCAAAAAGAAAGGTAATGGCTGTTCTAGCAGCATCTGCCATTTTACTTCCCGCTTCTCTATCAACGAATGAGACATCAGTAGAAGCGGCGAAAGTAAACAACAGTACTTATGAAGTGACGGACATTGCCTTTTCTGTTGGAGCAGATGAATCACAACGTACATTCAATTGGTATACAGATTCGACATCAAAACCAGGTGTTATACAATTAGCAAAAGCGAATAACGGGAATGGACAACAGTTTCCAAAAGGGAAAACGATGACGATAGAAGCAACTTTAGAGGAAGCAACGAGTGGTGAATCGAGTCATGAAGTGACGATTACAGGATTAAAAGAAAATACAACTTACAACTATCGATTTGGTGACGGAAAAGGAAATTGGAGTGAAACTTATGCGTTTACTGTCGGAGGAGACAAAGATTTTAACTTCCTATTCTTCGGAGATCCCCAAATCGGATCTAGTGGCAACATTGAAGCAGATGGACAAGCTTGGCAAAAAACTTTAGATATCGCTTTGGACCAATTCCCTGCAACCGATTTTTTAGTATCAGCTGGTGACCAAGTAAATAAATCAAATAGTGAAGAAGAATATGAAGCCTATTTTTCACCAGATGAAATAAAACAATATGCAATTCAAACAACTGTTGGTAATCATGATAACTCAGCAACATATGCTAGTCACTTTAATGTTCCAAATGAATCTACTTTAGGAGCAACGAGTGCAGGTGGAGACTATTCTTATGTATATAATGATGCATTATTTATCGTATTAAATAGCAACAACCGAAATAATGAAGAGCATGCCCAATTTATTGAAGAAACGGTTGCTGAAAATTCTGATGTGAATTGGAAATTTGTTGTAATGCACCATTCGATTTATAGCGAAAATAGTCATAAATATGATCGTGACGTATTAGAACGTCGTGAAGAATTAGTACCTGTTTTTGATGAAAATGACATTGATGTCGTATTAATGGGACATGATCACGGATATGTTCGTACTTATCAAATGGAAGGCAACCAACCATTATTTGAACAAAACTTTGTAGCTGAAAACACAGTAAAAGATCCAACTGGTGTCCTTTATTTAACAAGTAATTCCTCTTCCGGAAGTAAATATTATCACTGGAGAGATGACGCTGCATTTTACACAGCTTTAAGAAGCCAAAATTATAATCCATCCTATTCAAATGTAGAAGTTACGGACAACACATTTACTTTTACAACTTATGATGTTGTAACAGGACAAGTTATTGATGAATATAAAATCATAAAGTAGAAATTAAAAATGAATGACAGTAGGTAAAACCTTTAAAACAGAGGTTTTACCTATTTTTTTATAAACATGACATCAAAACGTTTTGTAAAATTCCAACGAAATTTCTTACCTGACATTTTGAAAACGCTTTAATTTTTTTGCATATGTAAGGTGCTATACACATACCGTTAGATAACTGAGTATTCTAAATAATTGTGAACAATGATTGACAATTTTTAGACCAATTACTCAATTAAACAATAAGGAGTTGTCATGGATGGATTTTACTTTAACAGATGAACAAAAAATGATTCAAAAAACAGTGAGAGATTTTGTAAACAAGGAATTAAAACCGTTAGAACAAGAAGTTTTAAAAAACGAAAGGGAAGGCAAACCAGGAATTTCACGGGAGAAAGTACAAGAATTACGTGAAAAAGCTAAAGAGATTGGTTTCTGGGGCATTAATACACCTGAAGAATATGGTGGGGCGAATTTAGGACCAATTATGTCTGTGTTAATTGCGATGGAACTAGGAAGAACTTTTGTACCATTTAATTTCGGGGGTTCAGCAGACAACATTTTATATTTATGTAATGAAGAACAGAAACAAAAATATTTAATACCAACCATTAATGGTGAGAGACGTTCATGTTTTGCATTAACTGAGCCAGGAGCAGGATCAGATGCGAGAAGTATTCAGATGCAAGCTGTAAAGGACGGCGACCACTGGGTTTTAAATGGTGAAAAAGTATTTATTACAAATGGGAACGAAGCAGACTTTGCAATGGTATTTGCTGTAACAGATAAGGAAAAAGGAGCCAATGGAGGCGTAACTTGTTTCCTTGTGGACAGAGAAATGGGTTGGGAGTCTGAGCCAATTCATACAATGGGTGAATGGGGTCCAGCAACCCTAATATTTGATAATGTTAGAGTTCCAGAAGAAAACATTTTAGGCGAATTAGGTCAAGGATTCAACCTTGGTATGCAATGGATTGGTCAAGGACGTTATATGATTCCTGCAGGAGCAATCGGTGCAGCTGAACGATTACTTCAAATGGCCATTGATTATTCAAAAACGCGTGTTACATTCGGTAAACCAATTGCTGAACGACAAGCAATTCAATGGATGATTGCAGATTCAGCTGTTGAAATTGAAGCGGCGAAATGGATTGTATTTAGAGCTGCTTGGATGGCTGAAAATGGAATGGATGCTCGTCATCAATCTTCCATGGCAAAATTAAATGGAGCGGTTATGGCGAACCAAGTTGTAGATCGAGTATTACAAATTCATGGTGGTATGGGTTATACGAAGGAATTACCTATTGAACGTTGGTACCGTGAGCTAAGACTTCATCGCATCTTCGAAGGTACAGATGAAATTCAACGCCGTACAATTGCACGCAACTTATTAAAAGGTCATGTAAAAGTTGGGGAATTACTATAATTGTAGCGTTTTTCAAATGATTATCAGTAAAACATACTATCCAGTCAGTTTTTTAAAAGCCCCATCATACTAATCAGTCAGTTCTTATTTCACCATAAAATACTGGCCGGTTAGTTAATAGACTTTTAAATTGCTAGAATATTAGGCTCATTACAACCCTATCGAAAGGGGGAAATGTCTTTGAAATCAGAAAGAGTTGCGGCAATCGTTGGGGTTGCTGAATCCGATCTTGGAAAGACGCCAGGTAAAAATGTATTGCAATTACAAGCACAAGCTGCCAAGTTAGCGTTAGAAGATGCTGGATTAACAAAGCATGATGTGGATGCAATTTTTACTGCGGGCAATTGGGCATGGGCTCCTAATTTAATGTTAGCAGAATATTTGGGTATTCAACCAAAGTATACCGATTCAACTAATATAGGTGGTTCTTCTTTTGAAGCCCATGTTGGGCATGCGGCAGCTGGGATTAAAGCAGGTTTATTCGATGTTGCCCTTATCACGTACGGTAGCACCAATCGAACAAAACCAACAAACTCAAGTTTTCAATCTCCATTGACTGCCCAATATGAAATTCCATTTGGTCTTCCTACTCCAGTAGGGGCATATGCATTAGCGGCCACAAGACATATGCATCAATATGGAACAACATCTGAACAGCTTGCAGAAATTGCTGTTGCAACTAGAAAATGGGCCACATTAAATGAAAAGGCTTACATGAGAGAGCCAATTGAAATAGCAGATGTTCTTAATTCCCGTTTTATTGCAGAACCCCTTCATTTATTGGATTGTTGTTTAGTTTCTGACGGTGGAGGTGCCGTCATCGTTGCTTCTAACAAAGTAGCTTCAAAGTTAAAGAAGAAGCCTGTTTGGATATTAGGTCATGGGGAGTCCCACTCCCATAATACCATTACAAACATGCCCGATTTAACGATGACTAGTGCTCGTGAATCTGGTAAAGCGGCTTTTGAAATGGCGGGCATTTCCCACCACGAAATTGATGTTGCTGAAATTTACGATTCGTTCACGATTACAGTTTTATTAACTTTAGAAGCTTTAGGATTTTGTCAACCAGGAGAAGGTGGTGCCTTCGTAAGTGGACAACGGACTGCTCCGGGGGGAGATTTTCCGATGAATACAAATGGTGGCGGTTTGTCCTATTGTCATCCGGGGATGTATGGAATCTTTTTATTAATTGAGGCTGTTAGACAACTCCGAGGAGAATGTGATGTTCGTCAAGTAAGTGATGCAAATCTTGCATTAGTTCATGGAACAGGAGGAGTGCTTTCATCTACTTCTACAGTCATTTTAGGGAGGGATTAAATTGATAAAAGATTTAATAAAATCCGGGATCGACGAAGAATCTAAACCTTATTGGGACGGATTAATAGATCACAAGCTATTGATACAACAATGTGAAGACTGTCAACAGTCTATTTTCTATCCACGTTCCATTTGCCCACATTGTTTTTCAGGTCAGCTATCTTGGTTTCAAGCAAATGGAACTGGAAGCATATACAGTTTTACTATTGTCCATCAAGGATACGGACCGTTCAAAGGCGAACCCCCTTATGTAGTAGGGATTGTTGAACTGGATGAAGGGGTTCGAATGATGACAAGAATCATAGGGGACAAAGACGAAATTTCAATAGGTAAAAGGGTGTCGGTCGTATATAAAGAAGTAGAAGAAGACTTCGTTCTACCTTATTTTCAACTAATTGCATAATGAATCCAGCCAAAACAATATAGGTTTAAATCAAATGTTATGAGAGTTTAAACGGAAGAATCCCTCCTTCCGTTTCCTTTTTATTAATTAGAAAGAAGATGAAAATTATGATGGATAGGAAGGCGTTCTTTTTACTAGGATTCATTATGTTTTTGACGATGACAGGTTATGGAATAGTACTTCCTACATTACCATTTTTAGCAGATGATCTACATCTCTCATCCGTTCAAATGTCATCCTTAATTATTATTTGGGCCATTTCCCAATTGATTACTGCTCCTTTATGGGGGCGTTTAGCGGATAAAATAGGGAGAAAACCTGTATTAATATTCGGTGTATTTGGATTTGGAATTGCTTTTTTACTATTAATCTTTGCTCAAAATTATTGGCAATTAGTATTCGTAAGATTGATTGGAGCCGCATTGTCATCGGGTGCCCAACCTGCAGCCTATTCCATGGTGGCTGATCAAACAGACAAAATGTATCGAAGTAAAGCAATCGCTAAAATGGGGGCCGTAAACGGTCTTGGATTTCTTTGTGGTCCTGCTATTGGAGGCGTATTTTCCCCTTTAGGAGTAATGGTACCATTTATCATTGCAGGCTCATTGGCACTTATTACTCTACCTTTTGCATGGTGGTTTATTAAAGAATCTGGTGTTGTAAACGAAGAAGAGGACAAATTGAAAGAGGAAAGAGAATCGCTGTCCCTGTGGAAATCAATAGGAATGATAACTAAAACAGGTTATTGGAATCATTATACGATTATTCTTGGATTATCCATTGCGGCATCGAGTTTTTTCGGACTGCTGGGCTATTTTATGATTGCGAAGTTTGATGCTACCTCACTATTTGTCAGTTTAGCTTTTAGTGCTCAAGCAGGTATGTCCGTAATCGTACAATTTTTTTTCCTAAATAAAATTTACGAGTACTTGGATGAAGAGAAAATTTGTAAAATTGGCCTCGTCATTGTTGTTGTTGGTTACAGTATTATCAGTTTTTCACCATACGTTTGGACTGTTATATTCGGTTGTACGTTAACCGGTTTAGGGCAGGCGTTAGTTCGCCCAACTACGACAGCTATGTTATCCAAACAAAATGAAATGGGGCAAGGGATCACCATGGGGTTACAGCATTCAATGGATAGTTTAGGAAGAATACTTGGTCCACTTTGGGGTGGATGGATATTTACTTTCTTTATATCGGGTCCTTTTGTTACTTCGGCGATTATTACTGCCTTACTTTTAGGGATAACATACATCAGTGCTCATCAACAATATCTTCAAACAAAAAAAGCATAACAATCAGGGAATTTATGGCCCCATTCATCAATTGTTATGTTGTTTCGTTAAATAAAAATGAAAACGTTTTCTAGTTATGTTTAACTATGAAAAAAGTAAATCATCATTAGGAGGATAACATGCTACTAACTGAATTGTTGAAAGAAAATATTAATAAGTTTGGTGAGTATGATCTTCTATACCATCATGACAAAATTTATACAAATATTGATACAGAAATGATTTCATCAAAAGTTTCTAGTTTAATTCGTTCTCTTGGTATTGAAAAAGGTGATCGTGTTCTCATCTGTATTCCAAATTGCCCAGAAGTCATTTTTTCTTATCAAGGTGTACTAGGAGCAGGTGCAATTATCGTACCAGTCATGTATTTATTACATGAAAATGAAATCAATTTTATTTTAAAAAATTCAGAAGCAAAGGCTGTTATTACTTCATCTACCCTTTTACCGAAAATTATCAATGCATCAACTGATTTAGCTAATAAACCAAAAATTATTTGTATTGATCAGCCAAACACTAGTGAATTAGAACAAGTTGATATTGAAATTATTGAATGGGAAAAAGCGCTGGCAAATATTACAGCAGCCATTGAAAAACACCCTTTAGATATGGAAGAAACGGACATTGCCGTCATTTTATATACTTCAGGTACTACAGGTGTGCCAAAAGGAGTTATGTTAACCCATAAAAATTTATATGCAAATTCAATGTCTGGCGTATCTCTTAGAGATGATGAGACAAGGGGCACGACAATTGGTGTACTTCCGTTAGCCCATATTTATGGATTTGGCATTATGAATAGTATGTTATTACTCGGCAGTTCAGTTGTCATTTTCTCGAAATTCGATGCGGAAGAAGTATTTAAAGTAATTGAAAAATATAAAGTAAAATCCTTTGCAGCAGTTCCAGCAATGGTGCACGCAATGGTATATCATCCAAATGCAGATCAATATGATTTATCAAGTTTGGAGACAGTTGGTTCAGGGTCCGCAGCTCTTGCCGTTAGCTTACGCCATAAATTTAAAGAGAAATTTGGAGCTGAAGTACGAGATGCCTACGGGTTATCAGAAGCTTCACCTGGTGTAGCATCACAACGAAATGATATGCCGATTAAAGAAGGGTCAGTTGGAATTCCGATGCCGGGTGTCAAAATAAAAATTGTCGATGAAGATGGAAAAGAATTACCTGCTGGGGAAGTTGGGGAATTGTTAGTACAGGGGGACAATGTAACACCGGGTTATTTCCGAAATGAAGAAGCTACTAAAAAAGCATTGCAAAATGGTTGGCTTCATACTGGAGATATGGCAAAAGTGGATGAAGAAGGCTATTTGTATATCGTCGACCGTAAAAAAGATTTAATTATTCGTGGAGGCTTCAATATTTACCCACGGGATTTAGAGGAACTACTTGTCAAACATGAAGCCGTTTTAGAAGCAGCCGTTATCGGTATCCCTTCTGAAAGAATGGGTGAAGAAATTCTTGCTTGTATCGTAAAAAAAGAAGGGGTATCGGTTGGAGAATCGGAGTTAATTGATTACTGTCAAAAAAATTTAGCAAAATATAAAACTCCTCGTCATGTAGTTTTTATTGATGAACTCCCACGTAATGGAGTCGGAAAAATATTAAAAACAAAGTTACGAGAACAATTTGCTGATTTTAATATAGAACAATAGTTATTTTTTAATATTAATGAAAGGAGGAAGAATGCCATTGGTCAATAACTCTCCATCTTTATTAAAAGTGGAAGAAATGAAAACGGTCTTTAAAACACGCGCAGGAAATTTGGAAGCCGTAGATGGAGTTTCCTTTAGTATTTCTAAAGGGGAAACCGTTGCTATCGTTGGAGAATCAGGTTCGGGAAAAAGCGTTTCCGCCTTATCCATTTTAAGATTGTTAGATAGTAACGGCGAAGTTACTTCTGGAAAGATATTATTTAACGATTTAAATTTAAAAGATTTAAGCAACGATGAAATCCGAAAGATTAGAGGAAATGAAATCGCCATGATTTTTCAAGATCCAATGACGTGCTTAGATCCGGTATATACGATTGGCGATCAAATAATCGAAACAATAAAAATTCATGAAGACTTAAGTAAAAAAGAATATAAAGATCGCGCCCTCGAACTATTAAAACTAGTTGGACTTCCTGATCCTGAAAGCCGAATTGATGCGTATCCCCATCAATTATCGGGGGGACAAAGACAGCGAGTCATGATTGCCATTGCCCTTGCTTGCCGTCCAAACTTAATCATCGCAGACGAACCGACAACAGCATTGGATGTTACGGTGCAAGCTCAAATCATGCAATTATTAAAAGATTTACAATCCCAATTTGGAACAGCAATTATTCTTGTAACCCATGATTTAGGTGTAGTAGCGGAAATGGCAGACAAAGTTGTCGTCGTTTATGCAGGTCAAGTAGTGGAACAATCGAAAGTGAAGGATTTATTTAATCATCCCGAACACCCTTATACTCAAGCTTTGTTACAAAGTATTCCGAAAATCGATACAGACCGAAACCGCCGATTACAAACGATAAAAGGAAATGTTCCGAGTTTAAGAGATATTCCATCTGGATGTCGATTCCATCCCCGTTGTCCTTTAGCAACGGATAAGTGTAAAAGTGAAGAACCACCTCTTTTTGAAATGAAGGAAGATCGGGTGAGTAAATGTTGGAAGGCAGATCCAACATCAGAAGGTAAGTGGGAGTTTCCAACAGTCGAAGAGAACGAAGCTATTTTTGAAGAAAATGAACATTTGAATAATAAACAAATTTTATTGCAAGTAAACAATTTAAAAAAACATTTTCCTATAACAAAAGGGATTTTATCTAGAACGGTCGGTCACGTGAAAGCGGTCGATGGTGTTTCAATCGAAATCTTCAAAGGAGAAGTTCTTGGACTTGTTGGAGAGTCAGGATGTGGAAAATCTACAGTTGGTCGTTTAATTACAGGGTTAATCGATTCAACAGAAGGTGAAGTAACATTTGATCAGAAAAAGTTAGCAACGGCTCATCGTAAGGAACGGAAAGGATTAAGAAAAAGAATCCAATTTGTCTTTCAAGACCCTTATAGTTCGTTAAATCCGAGGATGACAATATTAGATATTATAGGAGAGCCTTTGGAAGTTCATAACATAGCAAAAGGACATAAAAAACAGGAACGGGTAGCGGAGTTACTAGAAATTGTTGGGCTATCAAGGGAAGATATGCATAAATTTCCCCATCAATTTTCGGGAGGACAACGACAAAGAATTGGAATTGCTCGCGCTTTAGCGACAGAACCAGAGTTATTAATATGTGATGAAGCTGTTTCAGCACTAGATGTATCCGTTCAAGCTCAAATTTTAAATTTATTGAAAGATTTACAGCTGAAACTCGGATTATCCTACTTATTTATCTCCCACGATTTAAATGTGGTGAAATATATATCGGATCGGATAGCTGTTATGTATTTAGGTGAAATCGTTGAAGTAACGGATTCGGGTACACTATTTAAAGAACCATTGCATCCGTATGCAAAAGCACTTATTTCAGCAGTACCAATTCCAAATCCAAACATCGAACCTGAACGAATGATATTAAGTGGTGAAGTACCGAGCCCATCCAATCCACCAACTGGTTGTAAATTCCATACGAGATGTCCCGCTGCAATGGAAATTTGCAAACAGAAGAAGCCAGAATTGAAAACAATAGTAAAAGGACATACCGTTTCATGTCATCTTTACGGAAAGGAGCTAGAAAATGGTTGAGTATATCATTAGGAGGCTCGTTTTCGGAATATTCGTTCTATTTATTATGACGGCGTTCATCTTTATCGTAATGAGAGCTGTTCCAGGTGATGTCGTTACACTTCAGTTAGCGAATTCTGGTGCAACCCCTGAACAAATGGAAGCGATGAAAGCGGAGATGGGGTTAGATAAAAGTATACTAGGGCAGCTTACCGATTGGGTTACAAATGCTGTGCAAGGAGATTTAGGAAATTCCTTATGGTCCGGTCAGGAAGTTTCTCAAATTATAGTAGATCGTTTACCAGTTACGATTCAATTGGCGATTATGTCCATTATCCTTGCCATCTTAATTGGGATTCCAATTGGTGTCATTTCAGCGGTAAAACAAAATACATGGATGGATCATTTTTTAAAAATCTTTTCAGTAAGTGGTTTATCTATTCCAAACTTTTGGTTAGGACTCGTTCTACTTACTGTCCTTTCTTTAGCTTTAAATTGGATACCACCTTTAGGGTTTCAATCATTTGCAGAAAATCCATTAGTTAACTTTCAGCAAATGATTTTGCCGGCTATATGTTTAGCCATTACTTTAAGCGCTAGTATCGTTCGAATGACAAGGTCTGCCGTTTTAGAAGTGCTACATTCTGAGTTCATACGTACAGTTCGAGCAAAAGGTGCTAAAGAAAGAATCGTTATTTTTAAACATGCCCTTAGAAATTCTTTAGTTTCTGTCATTACATTAATTGGTTTACAAGTCGGTTACTTACTTGGAGGGACGGTTGTACTTGAATCAATTTTTGCACTTCCTGGATTAGGTAGTTTGATTTTTGAATCCGTGCTAGCAAGGGATTATCCGATTGTACAGTCAGCCGTATTGGTCTTTGGTGCGATGTTTTTACTAGTCAACTTAATTGTGGATGTTATGTATGGTTGGGTAGATCCACGTATTAGAACGAAATAACAATGGAAATTATTATTGTCTTTAGGAAAAGGAAGTGATTCGCATGTCCCAAGTTCAATTAGACTCTGAGTTGCTTAAAGGCAAGTTAAAAGCGGGTAGAAGTTTGAGTATTAAAAAATTTAAAGAGGACTGCAAACGCTTTATTTTTACACAAAAAATTGGATTTATCTCCCTTTTATTCATACTACTCGTCATCATAATTGCTCTTATTGCTCCAATAATTGCTCCCTTTGATCCAATTGCCCAAGATCGGGCCGCTTTTTTAGCCGCCCCCGATTCAGAGCATGTGATGGGAACAGATGATTTAGGTCGTGATGTTTTAAGTAGACTCGTATATGGCTCACGGATCTCGTTAATCGTTGGATTTTCAACCGTTATTATATCCATTATTTTAGGCACATTAATTGGAATGATATCGGGTTATTTTGGTGGAATTGTCGATATGATTATTCAACGGATAATGGATGCCATTATGTCCATTCCTGCTTTAATTTTAGCTTTGTTTATCGCTGCATTATTAGGACCTGCTATTCAAAATGTCATAATATCCCTTGTCATTATTGAAGTGCCTCGTTTTGCCCGAATTGTTCGAGGAGAGATGATGAGAATTCGTGAATCAAATTATGTGGAAGCATCTCGCTCAGTAGGAGCTAGCTCATTTCGAATTATACTGAAGCACGGATTACCTAATATGATGGCTCCGATAATTGTAATGGCAAGTTTGGCATTCGGTCAGACAATTATCGCTGAAGCTTCCTTAAGCTTTTTAGGAATTGGAACGCCTCCTCCTAATCCATCTTGGGGATTAATGTTAAGTGATGCAAGCAGATATATGGAAAGCGCACCATGGCTTGTTCTTTTCCCAGGTTTAGCTTTAAGTATTTTAGTTTTATCATTTAACTTATTTGGGGATGCTCTCCGTGATTTCCTCGATCCAAAAATGTCTTAACTATTGGAAGAATATATTTTCATAGGAGGAAACGGTTATGGATAAAAAGTGGAAATCAATATGTCACATATTGATTTTAGGAATAGTAGTACTAGTTATTGGTGCGTGTTCTTCGGAAACAAAAAATAATGAGTCGGGACAAAAAAATACAACGGAAGGCTCTTCGGAACCAAAAAGTGGAGGAACTTATACGATCCTTTCACCCGCGGATCCTGACATGCTAGATCCCCATCGTCAGTCATCGATTTATACCCATCAATTGGCTGGATTAGTTTACAACAAATTAGTTTCCTATGAAACAGGTCCTAACGTTGACTATACCGATTATAATGTTGTACCGGATTTAGCCGAGCGATGGGAAGTTTCCGAAGATGGAAAAGTTTATACCTTTTATTTAAGAGAAGCCTATTGGCATGATAAAGAACCGGTCAACGGTAGACAGGTCACAGCTGATGATGTCATCGCCACTATGGAAACAATTATCAACTTACCAGGACATCAAGCTTCCCTTTTATCGGAAGTTGAAAGTATTACGGCAAAAGATCCTCAAACCGTTGTATTTACATTAAAACAACCTTTTGCCCCTTTTCTCAATTTCATGGCTAACCACTTCATGTGGATATTACCGAAAGAAGGGGTGGAGGGCAAATATGACTTAGCAACAGATGCAATTGGTACGGGGCCTTTTGTATTGGAAAAATGGGAAGATAATGTGCAAGCGACTTTCAAAAAAAATCCAACTTATTATGAAGAAGGAAAACCATATTTAGATGAAGTGATTTTTAAAGTAGTACCTGATCAAGGTTCTCGTATTGCTGCATTTAGAACTGGCCAGGCAGATACAATCGGAAGTTTATCACCCGAAGAGCTGGATCAACTGATTAAAACAAATCCAGATATAACGGTCTTTGAAGCCTTATTCGCTACACAGGAACAACTGTATTTAAATATGGAAAAGGAACCATTTAATGATTTAAAAGTCCGTAAAGCAATTAGTATGGCCATTGACCGTCAATCGATGGTAAAGGCAATTTATGGTGGGGGAGAAACGAGCGGACCTGTTAATCCTTCTTTAGGTGATTGGTCTTTACCATTAGAAGAAAGGGAAAAACTACAACCTTACAATCCGGAAGAAGCAAAAAAACTATTAGAAGAAGCAGGTTATCCTGATGGCTTTGATACGACGTTAATGGTAACTAATGGTTACGGTGAACAATTAGTCCGTGTTGCCCAATGGATTTCAGAAGATTTAAGAAATATTGGCATTAATGCAGAAATTGAAGTGGTTGAATATGCTACTTACTTCTCTGAAAGATGGCCGAATGTTGATTATGATATGGGGGTTGGATATCAAACTTACTTCCAAGAACCAGATGAATGGTTAAGAACACAGTTACACACTAATGGAGCGCGAAATTGGTATAACATTAGTGACCCGGAACTAGATAAAATGCTCGATGAACAAAGACTTATTCTTGATGTAGATCAAAGAAGGGAATATGTACACGACATTCAACGATATGTTTTAGAAAATTTAGTGAACCCTATCGCTATTTCGACTTATTACACGAAAACACCGCGACAACCGTATATAAGAGATTCTTATCCACATGCTTCCTATGGATATGGATATTTAAAAGACGTTTGGTTAGATAAATAATTTGATGCTACAAGAAAGGAAAATTATTAGTATATAAATTCTATTAATTTTCCTTTTACGAATAAAGCGTTTCATGAAAGGTATGTGAGAACAGATTCTAATAAAAGGATTGAGTACTTTGCAAAAAATCGAAAAGATAGAACTATCAACGAACTTTCCTATAGGTCCAGTGAATGTTTATGTTCTATTTGGTGAAAAATTGACCCTTATAGATACAGGACTAAATCGTGAACTGGCATGGAAAGAGTTGAATAACGGTTTGCTGAAGCTAGGATTGAATTTAAATGATATTGAGCAAATCGTTTTAACGCATCATCATAATGATCATACAGCTATGATTGATTGGATTCTTGAGGAAAACCCATCGATACAAGTTTTTGCTCATCAAGATACGGAAATGATTTTAAAGGACGAAGACTATTTAGAATGGAGTTCCCAGTTTTTTGAGAAGTTATTTCTTGAGTTCGGATTGACAAAAGAAATGGCTTATAAATGGGCATATCGAAAAGGAGATCGTGATCGATATGATTATTTAAATGTCAATAGGACGTTATCAGATGGAGATTTTGTCCCAGGCTTACCTAATTGGCAAGTAATTGAAACGTTAGGTCATTCCCAAGATCACATTTCCCTTTATAACGAAAAGGAACAATTGTTTATATGTGGAGATAATATCATTCAAGGTATTCATGCAGGCATTTTTTTAGATGCGCCGAAAAGGGGAAAAGAACGGTCGAAGCCATTACTACAATACTTAGATAACTTAGAGAAATGTCGAAAGTTAAACGTTCAATTGACCTTCTCAGGTCATGGTCCTAATATTGAAAATTTAAACGAAGCAATTGATAGTCAATTAGGAAATATAGAAAATCGAGCACAACGGGTAATTCGTACATTAGAGAAAGCAAATGGTGTTGCTAGCGGGTTTGAAATTATTCAAGAGATGTATCGTGGTCGCTATGAGAATGCGGTTATTACCTTTGTGTTTGAAATTGTCGCGGTACTCGATCTATTACAAAAACGAAATGTTGTAGTCGCAGAGAAAGCAAATGGTGTTTATCAATATCGATTAGTTAATTATAAAACTACTTCAAATAAGATTGTTTAAAAAGTGAAAACGAATGACATCTATCATTGAATATTTCTATAAATCAATTAATAGAAATATTATATTAAGTTATTTTTAACTACTAATTTATTTGGAGGGATTTCATTTGACTGGAAGATTCGATAATAGAGTTGCATTTATTACTGGTGGAAGCCGAGGCATTGGAAAAGGAATTGCTGAAACATTTGCGGAGGAAGGGGCAAAAATTGCAATTATTGATATTAATGAAGAAGCATTGAACGAAGTAGAAGCTGAATTCAAAGAAAAGGGCTATACAATTTTAACTATGCAAGCAAATGTCGTCAATGCGGAAGAAGTTGAAGCGGCAATGGAACAAGTCGTTTCTCAATTTGGTTCCTTAGATATTTTAGTGAATAATGCGGGAATAATTCGCGACAATTTGCTATTTAAAATGACGGATAGTGATTGGAATCAAGTTATTGATGTTCATTTAAAAGGAACATTTAATGCATCCCGTGCAGCCCAAAAATATATGGTGAAACAAAACTATGGAAGAATTATAAACATTTCTTCTACTTCAGCCCTTGGAAATCCTGGTCAGGCTAATTACGCAACTGTAAAGGCGGGAATTCAAGGATTTACAAAAACCCTAGCCAAAGAAATTGGTAAATTTGGCATTACAACAAATGCAGTAGCACCTGGTTTTATTGAAACGGATATGACGAAGGCAACAGCAGAAAGGGTTGGTATTCCGTTCGATGAATTCGTCAAAGGTGCAGCTAGTCGTATTCCGGTACGAAGATCTGGTCAACCTTCTGATATTGCCAATGCCGTTGCTTTTTTTGCAGATGAAAAATCTTCTTTCGTAAACGGTCAAGTTTTATATGTTGCAGGTGGACCTACTAACTAATAAAGGAGGGAGATAATAGAGATGATTACAGAATTCATAGGTGTTACGTCGGAAAAAGTGAAAAATGTGGTTGAAAAAGAACTAGTAAGGCGTTTTGCAGATTCAATTGGAGATTTGCATCCAATTTATATAGATGAAGAAACCGGAAAAAATTCTAGATATGGGAAAAATATTGCACCGGTTACGTTTCCTCGTGTTTTTCGATCAGGGGAAGTCGATGGATTAAATTTACCTAATAAAGGATTGATTCACGGTGAACAAATTTACCATTATAATCGACCACTCTTCGTAGGAGAAGAAGTGTATTGCTATTCCAAAATAGAAGATTACTTTGAAAAAGAAGGAAGTACTGGGAAAATGGGCTTCTTAAAAATGAAACGATATGGTGAAGACACTGAAGGCAATATCATTTTTACAGAAGAATCGATCATTATTATTACTGAGACAGTAAGGAGGTCGATGAACGTATGACGCATCTCAAAGAATTAGTTCAAGGGGAAACAATTAAAATGACCCTTGAACCTGTAACTAGAATGGATTTAATTAAATATTCCGGAGCATCTGGTGATTTTAATCCTATTCATACGATAGATGAGGAAGCAAAAAAGGCGGGTCTACCAGGCATTATTGCTCACGGAATGTGGACGATGGGGAATCTATCAAAATTATTTACCCCTTATTATGAAGAAGGCTACATTCAAGATTATTCAATCCGATTTGCAGGTATGGTATTTTTAAACGATGTATTAACATTAAATGCCCAATTAGTCGAACAAACAGATGAAGCATTACATTTTAAAGTGAATGTCACGAATCAACACGATAAAGAGGTTGTCAAGGGAAAAGTAAAATTTGCCCTATATTAAAGTGAAAGGATTTGTCTCGAATTTTAATAAAGAATGAGAGGCAAATCCTTCTTACTTAAAAAGATTGGAAAATGGGAGGGATATCGGAATGCACGTGAAAGAGCTATTTGATATTTCCGGAAAAACGGCCATTGTAACCGGAGGAGGACGAGGGCTGGGAGAGCAAATTGCCCAAGGGTTTGCCGAAGCTGGAGCCAATGTTGTCATTTGTTCGAGAAAGTTGAACAATTGTGAGGAAGTAGCTGAAAGATTAAAGGAATATGGAGTAAAAACTCTTGCCTTAAAATGTGATTTAACGAACAAAGACGAAATTGAAAATTTAGTTGAACGAACGTTAGAAGAATTTCCTTCGATTGATATTCTTGTTAATAATAGTGGTGCAACTTGGGGAGCTCCAATGGAAGAGATGCCTCTAGAAGCATTTTATAAAGTGATGAATGTAAATGTTACCGGAACTTTTTTAATGTCTCAAGCTGTTGGAAAAGTAATGTTGAAACAAGGTTATGGAAAAATTATTAATATTTCATCTGTTGCAGGTCTTAAAGGTTCCAACCCTGAAATAATGGATGCTATAGGGTATAACACGAGTAAAGGGGCAGTCATTACTTTTACAAAGGATTTAGCTGTGAAATGGGGACCGAGGGGAATTTATGTGAACGCTATTGCACCTGGTTTCTTCCCAACGAAAATGACGAAAGCATTGTTGGATCGTGGCGGTGATTCGGTGCAAAGCAAAAATCCATTACGCAAATTTGGTTCGGATACGGATTTAAAGGGAGTTGCTTTATTTTTAGCATCGAAAGCTTCAGATTTTATAACAGGCGAAACGATTGTAGTTGATGGTGGTACAAATGCAATGTAAAAAATCACGCATGGGGGCATGTTTAAATGAAAAGAGATGCAGTTATTGTATCTGCAGTTAGAACAGCAATTGGTAAACAAGGTGGAGCATTAGCAAGTATTCCAGCCCATCTTTATGGCGCTGAAGTAATAAAAGAAGCGATAAACCGAGTAAATATTTCAGCTGAACTGATCGATGATGTAATTATCGGTAATGTTTTAAGTGGTGGGGGAAATATAGCCAGATTATCTGCATTACAAACAGGGCTTTCAATACAAATACCTGGGTTAACCGTCGATCGCCAATGTGGTTCTGGCATAAACGCCGTTGCATTAGCAGCACAAGCAATTCAGTCAGGTGCCGGTGATATATATGTGGCTGGCGGTATCGAAAGTATGAGTCGGGCACCTTATCAATATGAACGACCTGAAAAAGCGTATAGTTCCATCCCACCGAAATATCGCACTACTTTACTTGCACCTGAAGAAATCGGCAATCCACCTATGGGGATTACTGCTGAGAATTTAGCAAAAAAATATAATATCTCGAGGGAAGAACAAGATGAGTTTTCCTATAAAAGTCAACAAAAGATGGCCATTGCAATGGAAGAAGGACGATTCGATGAGCAAATTGTTCCGATAAAAATTCCTGTTCGAAAAGGAGAACCAATTGTTTTTGATAAAGACGAACATCCACGTCCTAGTACAACTCTTTCAGCACTGGCTAAATTATATCCTGCCTTCGTAAAAGATGGTACTGTAACCGCTGGAAGTAGTTCAGGTTTAAATGATGCAGCATCAGCACTAGTCGTTATGTCTAGAGAAAAGGCTGAAGAATTAGGCCTCCAACCGTTAGCAACGATAAAAGGTTCCGTAGTGGCTGGAGTTGATCCTAATATTATGGGAATTGGCCCTGTACCTGCAACGAAAAAGTTAATGGAGAAATTAGGACTTTCTTTAAACGATATGGATCTTGTTGAATTAAACGAAGCGTTTGCTGCCCAAGTAATTGCGTGTAACAGAGAATTAGACATCGATCCAGAAAAATTAAATGTTAATGGTGGTGCCATTGCCCACGGACATCCACTAGGAGCTACAGGAGCCATTTTAATTACAAAAGCAGTATATGAATTAAAAAGAACAAACAAAAACAAAGCCCTTATTACAGCATGTATCGGTGGTGGTCAAGGCATTTCCATGGTCATTGAAAGAGAAGTATATTAATTGTTATGATGTTTTGAAACTATCACTGATTGAAGGGAAATAACTTTGAGAAGAACAATCATAAAAGAAAGTATCGATTTGTTTGATAAAAAAGGATATAGTAAAACTTCAATTCAGGATATCGTCAATAGCATAGGTGCTACTAAGGGAACATTTTATTACTATTTTAATAGCAAACAAGAGCTGTTAAGGGATATTCATTTAAGCTATATCCAAGAACTTTTACAAGAACAAGAAGTCATTTTACACGATCAAAATTTAACTTCAAAAGATAAAATTAGAAAATTAATTTTATTAATTATTCGTAAGATTCGAACCCATGGTAAAAGTGCAAGAGTATTTACGAGGGAGATACGTCATCTTGAAGAGGAACATATCCAAAATGTCAATTCCATTAAGCGTGAATTTCGGTTAAACTTTCAAAAGGTTTTGGAAGATGGAATCGATAAAGGGGAATTTCGAAAAGATTTAAGGAGTGATATTGTCATTTTTGGAATTCTTGGCATGGTGAATCGCTCGTATAATTGGTATAACCCTGATGGAGAGGTTTCAGAGGAAGAGCTTGTTGATATATATATGGATATTATTATTAACGGTTTGAAAAATAAATCAGAAATATAAAAGATAGATGATAAAAAGAATGTTGGCGTGCATATTTTTATGTATACGCTTACAAGAAGAAAATGATAAATCTAACGATATAAAATAGTACTTGTAGGTAAGACATTTACATATAGAGTGTTTTTCCTACAGGTATTTCTAGAATATCCCTAGACATAGGAAATCGATATTGACAACAAATTAAATTATTGTATAATTCCGAATAGGAGAAATATGGAAGGTGGAATTAGATTTGCCAACATACATGTAATGGTTAAGTAATTAAATAGTTCACTTCTTTTTGAACATGATTGTTCAACGACGGGAGGAGTGTGCCTATTTTTAGCCATTACAGGGAACGCAGGATAAACTGTTGAGCTCATTCCAAGCGGGATACCTATAAGGTATTCCGCTTTTTTGATGGGAAATCATTCTCCATTCAGCTATTATTTGGTGTTCCTCTGGATAAATTGGAGGAGAAGGTAATGAGTTTTAATAATATAATTACTTTTAAGGTTATTGCTCAGGAAAAACCTAACGTAATACGAAATTGTAGACACTGTAAAAGGAGTACCGAATACTTTTGTAGTGATAAATTTAGAGTAAATGCAAATCAGAAGATGATTGATATTTGGCTTATTTATAAATGTTTACATTGTGAAAGTACATGGAATTATCCTATATTATCGAGAGTACATGTGAATCGAATTGATCCAATACTCCATCAAAAATTTATGAATAATGATCAAGAGACAATATGGTATTATGCTTTTCAAATTAACAAATTAAGAAAACTATGTGATGCTGTGAAAAAAGACATTCAATATGAGTTAATAAAGGAGAAGTCAAATCTAATATCTAGTGAAATGACAGTAAGAATTTGCTGTAAATATGATTTTGGTCTCAGAATCGATAAACTACTAGCTGAAATATTGAATATTTCAAGGTCCAAAGTAAATACAATGGCAAAGGAAAAAATGTTTTTACTAAACCCAAATGTTCCGATAAGCGACAAAGTTATAGATAATTTACAAGTAACAGTGAAAGGGAATTGGCATGAGTATGTTTCCCCATCTTTATTTTAAGGGCATAATGGAAATACCTATTTGTAAAAAGAAGGTGGAATGATTTTAAAAAACTAATTTCCAATTGAATTGAATGCTTATATTAAAGTAAATATCAAAATGCTTACCCCCGTCCTAAATTTAGAACGGGGGTATTTTCAATAAATGGTGACAAGCTTATTAGATTTATTTTATTTCTACTTTCATCCAATTTCGAACACTATTAATGAACCAGATTTGCGAACATGCATTAAGATGATCCAGTGTGAGAACTTTTTCATGAATTTTTCCTTCATTTAATAATTTTTCCCGGAAAGTACCAGCTAATAAACCGCATTCAATAGGGGGAGTCCAAAGTACCCCGTCTATTTCTAGAACAACATTCCCATTTGTGAATTCGGTTAGTTCTTTCTTTTCATTCCAAAGAAGGACATCAAAAACATCTTGGTGTTGCTGTTGAAAATATTCATAATGGTCTCGATTGGTCGTTTTATAATAATAGAAAACATTCTTCTTATCGATTGGTGTTTTTGCTAATGAAACAACTTGTAGAGGTTTTACAGGTTGTAATGTTTGAGTGTTAATCGAAACTTTTCCATTTTGTTCAAGTAAGAGACGTAATTTGTATTGTCCCGTTTTGTTTTCCTTTGCAACTTTGAATACACTGTCTTTTACTTCTTCCATATTGAAAGAATAGCCAAAATATCCCGCTGCACGTTGAAGTCGAGTTAAGTGCTCATCAAGCAAAACAAGTTCTCCATTTTGTAACAAGATACTTTCCAATAGTTCAAATTTAGGTCTTTGAACTTCTAAAAAGCTTGCTTTTGCTAAAATTTCTTCATACTCTTCATCTGTTTTAGAGTCCCACGTAATACCACCACCAACTCCATAAGTGGCTTGCCCCGTTTTATTGTTAATAACGACTGTCCTTATTGGAACATTGAAGATAGCTTCTTTGTCCGGTGTAATGTAACCAATTGCCCCACAATACACGTCCCTCGGCGTTGATTCTAATGAAGCAATTATGTCCATCGTACTTATTTTCGGCGCTCCGGTTATGGAACCGCAAGGGAAGAGAGCTTTAAACAATTCAAAAAAGGTTGTATTCGGCTTTATCGTTGCTGTTACAGTAGAAGTCATTTGATGAACCGTTGGATATTGTTCAATTTGAAAAAGTTTTGGAACTTGTACTGTCATCGGTTCGGCTATCATACTTAAATCGTTCCGAAGTAAATCCACAATCATTACATTTTCTGCTCGATTTTTTTCTGAGTTATACAACCACTGCCGATTAGCGGCATCCTCTTCCACTGTTTTACCACGGGCGACCGTACCTTTCATCGGCCTTGTCGTAATTTGATTATCCTTTAAATGAAAAAATAGTTCTGGTGAGGCAGATAAAATACTGAAATCACCTGTATAAATATAACTACAATAATTGGACGATTGGGCGTTTTTAAGACGATTAAAATAGGCAATATCATCTCCTTGAAACTGGGATTGAAGACGAATTGTATAGTTTGTTTGATACGTATCACCATTTTTAATGGCATTTTGAATAGATGCAATAGACGACTGGTATTGATTCATCGTCTCTTTTGGCATCCATTTTGTATGTACATAAGTCCCATCGCTATCTAAAGATTCATGAAGAGGTTCTTTAAAAATACCAAACCATAGTAAAGGCATTGTCGGATTGTTATGGACTTTCATCGCTTGATCAAAAGCTGGTGCACTTTCATAAGATACGTAGCCAGCTGCATATAATCCTTTTTCAATGGCTTCTTGAATTAATTGAAAGCATGGTAAAACTTCCTCAATTGTATAAGCTACAATTACTTTTAATGGATTTTTAAACGTTAATGGAGTTACATCTCCATTGGAAGATGCAAAATCAAAAGTTAAAATTGGTTGTCTTTTGTGATTAGTTTCCATGATGATAAAGTCCTTTTCATTTTATAAAGAAGTTCTGAACCATTTTTAAGCCCATGTTCGTTAAAATGGCTTCAGGATGAAATTGAACACCTTCTACTTTGTAAGTTTTATGACGTATGGCCATTATTTCTCCTTCGGTTGTTTTGGCAGTAATGTCAAAACAGTCCGGCAATGTAGCGTCATCAACAATAAGAGAATGATAGCGTGCTACTTCCGTTGGACAAGGGAGATTGTAAAAAATAGATTGTCCGTCATGTTCAATCTTAGAAGTTTTTCCGTGCATAGGTACTTTCGCTTTTTTTACAGTTCCACCTAATGCTTGCGCAATAATTTGATGACCAAGGCATACTCCTAAAATGGGAATATCCCGATAAAACTTTTTAACAAGTTCTAAGCAAATACCCGCTGTATTAGGATTCCCGGGACCAGGTGATAGAACGATATAGTCAGGAGCGAACTGTTTTATTTGTTCTATTGAAAATTGATCGTTTCGCCGGACGACTATTTCGTGTCCAACCGTTTGAATATATTGCACTAAATTATATGTAAAAGAATCGTAGTTATCGATAACTAATATCAAATTAAACTTCTCCATTTCTCGTTAGTGATCTGACATTTATTATAGAAGAAGTGGAACATCAATGGGAAGAATTTTATAAATGAAGTTTAAGGAGTATGTATAGTATCTTTTTAAATGAAAATACCTCGAAGGCTCTTTCGAGGTATTGTTCGAATTATTGTTTGTTGTTATCGAATAATTGCTCAACTTTTTTCATAATCGGGTTATTTTTAATTTTTTTCAGTAATGGATTTTTTTCTGCTCCGAATTCTTCCCGTTGTTTATTTGCGCTATTTGCACTAGGTTGAGAACTTTTCGCAGTTGCACTACTTTCATTTAATAAACCACGATCATCATAGTTTGAATAATCATCAAATTCTTTTTTATTAGTCATTATCTCAACTCCTTTCAGTTTTATTATGGGAATTTTCTTTTCGTTTATGTAATGAAAGCAGTAATGGTTGCTCATTTTCAGAAAATAATAGATAATAATAAAATTATGAAAGGCTAGGAGTGTAAGCAATGCAAGGAGTGCAGGGGAACAGAAATGAAATAAGTCAAAATCTAGAGAATAAAGCGCGGTTATTAGTAAAGTGTCCAGATAAACCTGGAATCGTATCAGTGTTGTCTACTTTTTTATTTAAGTACGAAGCAAATATTATTGAATCAAGCCAATATTCAAGTGATCCAGAAGAAGGAACGTTTTTTATCCGCATTGAATTTCACTGTGAAAATTTACAACAAAAATCACCTATGATGGAACAGGAATTTACCCAAATCGCCAATGAGTACGAGATGAACTATCAGTTTTATTATTTAAATCGCCGACAACGTTCTGCCATTTTTGTTTCAAAGGAATTACATTGTTTATTGGAATTACTTTGGGAATGGCAAAATGGCGATTTGGAAACAGATATTGTTGCAGTTATTAGTAATCATGAAGATGCCCGGTCTATAGTCGAGTCTTATGGCATCCCATTCCATTACTTACCTGCAAACAAAGATATCCGTCAAGAAGTGGAAGCAAAACAAATCACATTAATGGAACAATATCATGTGGATTTATTAATTTTGGCCCGTTATATGCAAATATTAACACCTGATTTTGTCGATTATTTTGAAAACCGTATTATTAATATTCATCATTCATTTTTACCAGCATTTATCGGGGCAAATCCATATGACCGTGCTTATAAAAGAGGAGTTAAATTAATTGGAGCAACTTCCCATTATGTAACAAATGATTTAGATGAAGGACCGATTATTGAACAAGATGTAGAACGAGTAGATCATCGGGATGATGGTGCCACATTAAAAAAAATCGGACGAAAAATTGAACGTCGGGTTTTAACAAAAGCAGTGAAATGGCATTTGCAAAATCGAATTATTGTTGAGAATAACAAAACCATTGTATTCCACTAAATAGCTAAGAGATTAAATAAAGGATGTCCTATTTTGAAAAATGGGACATCCTTTTTAACTGATGGATATTATTCCATTGAACTACTTTCGATCTGATCAAGTTCATATAATCGTTCATTTATTCTTCTTTTTCGATAGAGCATCATGCCCGTCTCCGAAACATCCTCTATCATCCCTTTATTGACAAAAGCACCAAAAATCATTCCTGCAACGGGGACCATTTGTAGCAGCTTTTTCCATCCGAACTGATCGCGATAGGTGAAAAATACTTCTTGCCAACCTTTTAATTGGCTAATCATACTCTCTGGCCCTTGATTTTTAGAATGATGCATATTTGCCAATTCCTTTAAAATCGCTTCTTTTCCAACAATGTCCGCTGAGGCAAATTGTAAGCATTTTACGATAAAGACCCGCTCTTGTTTCTCATTCGGATCATACCCATGAATAATCGCGATTTCTTGTAGCGTTTTTAATGCCATTCCTAAAATTAATGGAATATCGATTACTAAAGTGAAAATTCCGCCAAATCCAGTAGATGCACCTTGTACAGTCGCTAATTTGCTTCGTTCACTTTGTAATTGGTGACTAATTTGAGTCATGTCCTGAATTGGCATTTTGGCTATATCATCAATTGTTTCAATTGGATGAGTAGTAGATTTTTTTATCTTTTTAATCATTCCATTTTCACTAATTAAATATTTACCACCTGTTTGAATATAACTTCCTAGTTCATTTACTAAAATGCCGATTTTCTCTTGTAAAAATTTAGGTGTTAGCTTATCAATTAATTTAAAAGGTAAACGACCAAGTTTTTCCCAAAAGAATAATCCTTTTTGATCTTCTTCCCATTTTTCAATTTCTGTTAAATAGGTTTGCAATTGTTCCTTCGATTCCAATGTGATTTCCCCAATCTATTGTCTTTTATTGTTTTACGTAATTTTAACTAAAATGTTTCATTCAAAGTATGTACAATAAATGAATATTCATTTTTTATAAAAATCTGACAATTAAGTGGTGAATTTTGGTAAACTAAGGCTAGAGAGAAGTAAGGGGGAAGTGGATGGCTGAACAAACAGTAAGTGGTGTGTATCTTCAGGAACATTTTCGAGATTCTTTAATCATTGATCGCTATGATCCACAATTGGAACTTTTACGAAAAAGAAAACAGGAACAATTAAGAAGTCAACATATTGAAGATGCAGTAGTATGGAATGTATTTCGGACGTTTAATCAAATCGATCGAGCCCTTTGGATAAAACCATTATTTCAAACTTCTTTTCATTTGAACTTCCCTTATTCAATGGACTCGATAAAAATCCAACTATGGAAAAGAATTAGACCACCAAAAAGTTACCCATTACCAGAAGGGCTGTCGGAAATTGATATTATTATTGAATCCGATGAATTCGTTTGGTTTTTAGAAGCAAAATATAAATCTGACATTAGTTTCAGTACTACGCATCATTCAAAAAGAGACCAAATACTACGAAATATTGATGTCGGAACAAATTATGCAAGGAAGAAAGATTTTTATTTTTCTTTAATCATAATGGATAAATATTATAGTCCATATGGTTATCGTATGACAACAGAGTACCGTGATTCTATAGAAGGAATAGTAGGTTTACTACCACATAGAAAAACCCTCTCTAATTTAAAAGGAATTGAAGTTTTCACTTGGAAAGATGTTCAATCCCTCTTTAAAACGGTTTACTTATATAGTAAAAATAAATACGAAAAATATATAGCTGATCAAGCCAACTATTGGTTGTTGAAAAAATTGAATGACGAAAACTAATTACTTTTAGGATATTGTTTTTGAAAAAGGAAGAAATAAATGTCCATTAATTATTCGACTACTATAGTAAAAGAAGTAATAAGTTGACCATAATAATAGGTAACTGGAATAAAATTAGGAGGACTTCGATGAAAATTACAATCGAATGGACATATAAAACAAATAATGGAGTAGAAACCGTTTTTCGATCCGATGAATTGCCGGTAGCCCATGCTTTAACTATAGGTGAGGATTTAGAGAAAACAGGTAGAGCGAAATCCATCACGTATATCGACCAACATGATAGTACATGGATGGTTAAAGAATTAAAAAAATATATACAAGAAATGGATACAGAACCACACAACGTTCGTGTTTACTTTGATGGTGGATATGATATTCAAACAAGTCAAGCTGGTTTAGGTATCGTTATTTATTATGAACAAAATGGAAAGAACTATCGATTACGTCGTAATGCTCCAGCTGTGGGATTAAATTCGAATAATGAAGCTGAATATGCAGCATTGCACTTAGCAATTGTTGAACTTGATTTATTAGATGTTCATCATCAAACAGTACAATTTATTGGGGATTCACAAGTAGTCATTAATCAAATGAGTGGGGAATGGCCAGCCTATGAGAAAGAATTAGTTAGCTGGGCAGATCGAATTGACATTAAATTAAATGAGTTAGGTATTACGCCAGAATTTGAACTCGTTCCTCGAAAATTAAATACCGAAGCCGACCGACTTGCCACACAAGCTTTACAAGGTACAGATATTACCGGCCAGATTGAATTGCAATAAAGTGTAAAAAGACTTGTTAAATAAAACAAGTCTTTTTTAATACATAATATTATTATGTAAACTAATGATATTATTCTTTTTCTAGTATTTTTCTACAATTTTGTTCTATTTTATTTGTTCTTAGCATAAATAAAATAGGTGAGAAGTTCTATTATTTTTATACCAAATAGATTAGGAGGAAAGATATTTGGAACAAGTAGTTGAAAAACGAATTGGTATTAGTAGTTTATTAAACAAAGTAATTTCAGCAGAAGAGGCAGCATCGTTTATCCAAGATGGCAATATAGTCGGGATGAGTGGTTTTACCCGGGCGGGAGATGCAAAAGTAGTGCCTTTAGCTTTAGCTGAACGGGCAAAAAATGAAAACTTGAAACTAGATGTTTATACAGGGGCATCCCTTGGTCCAGAAGTAGATAAAATTTTAGCTGAAGCAGGTGGAATACGTAAACGTGGACCATATCAAGGCGACGCAGCTATTCGAAATTTAATTAATACAGGGGAAGTGTTATATGTAGATGCACATCTTTCCCATAATGCTGAACTCGTTCGTCAAGGAATTATTGGACCAATTGACTATGCCATCATCGAAGCAACCGCTATAACAAAGGACGGCTATCTCGTTCCAACAACATCCGTAGGGAACTCTCCAATTTTCGCCCAATATGCAAATAATATTATTGTTGAGTTAAACTTAGCCCATTCCAAATCATTAATTGGTGTTCATGATATTTATATTCCAGAAGTACAAGGTAAACGACAACCCATTCCACTTTTAAGTGCTACAGATCGTATAGGTGAAATTGGCATTAAAATTAATCCGGAAAAAATAAAAGCTATTGTCATTTCCAACGAACAAGACGCTCCATCTTTAATTGTTGATCCAGATGATGAAACACAGGAAATGGCTAATCATTTAATAAACTTCCTTCGCAGTGAAATTGAAGCAGGGCGTTTAACAAATAAATTAGCTCCTTTGCAATCGGGGGTTGGTTCTGTTGCCAATGCGGTTTTAGAAGGATTTAAAGTTTCGGAGTTCGAAGATTTGATTATTTTCTCCGAAGTGTTACAAGATGCCGTATTTAATTTAATCGATGCTGGAAAAGTTTCCTTCGCATCTTGCACTTCTATTACGATATCCGAAGAATTACAGAAAAAGGTTTATGGAAATATTGAGAAGTATGCTGACAAAATTATCATTCGACCACAGGAAATATCAAATCACCCTGAAGTCATTCGTCGCTTAGGATTAATCGCCATTAATGCAGCCCTTGAAGTCGATATTTATGGTAACGTTAACTCAACTCATGTTGGCGGCACGAAAATGATGAATGGAATAGGCGGTTCAGGTGATTTTACTCGCAATTCTCGTTTAAGTATTTTTGTAACAAAGTCTTATGCGAAAGGTGGTAAACTTTCTTCAATCGTTCCAATGGTAGCCCATCATGATCATACAGAACATGATGTTCATGTCATTGTAACGGAACAGGGTGTTGCAGACTTAAGAGGATTAGCACCAAAAGAAAGGGTACCATTAATTATTGAAAACTGTGTACATCCTGACTTTAAACAACAGTTGTGGGATTATTATAACGAAGCTGTTGAATTAACTGGAAATGCCCAAACACCACATAATTTGGAAAAAGCGCTTTCTTGGCATGTGAATGCTGCAAAAACTGGTTCAATGAAACTTTCATAATAAATAAGTGCGTGTTCCCACTTTGAACACGCATTTTTTCATTCAGACGACTTTTCTAATTGCCATTTTATCATGTGATTCTGCAAACCAACTTTTCCCATATTTAACTTTTCTAATACTCGAATGGAAGAATCATTATCCTCTATACACTCTGCGATAATCTTTGTCACATTTGAATTGGAAAATGCCCAATTTAGTAGTTCTCTCACTGCTTCTGTTGCATAACCTTTATTTTGAAATGAAGGCAATATTCCATAACCTACTTCGACCGTATTTTCTAAATTTGGTTTACCTTTAAACCCAATATCCCCAACTATTTGATTTGTTTCTTTCTCTATTACAAACCAAACACCCCATCCTAATAGTGAGGGGTCCTTATTCAGTTCGTCCAGATAGTTTTTTATATGTTGACCTAATGGATAATTTGTTGAAACAGACGAAAAAAATTGTTTTGTACAAGGTAGGATTTTTAAATTTTTTGTATGTAATTCCAATATAATTCCTCCTTTTTATTTCAATTAAACAGCGTATTTTAATTATACTACTATTTATTGGAAATAAATGAGAATAAAATTGAAGTTCTTCGTAAATTTATCCAACTTTCCCCTTAAAACAGAGGAATTTAATAAAAGGCTGACAATTTGCTACAATAAAATTAATGAAACAACGAGAAATGAGGATTTTTATGTATAAAACAATTGGAGTACTGGCCCATGTAGATGCTGGAAAGACAACCTTTTCAGAGCAGCTCCTTTACCATACGTTAAGTATTAAAGAAAGAGGTAGAGTGGATCATCAAGATGCTTTTTTAGATAATCATTCCATTGAACGTAAAAGAGGCATCACCATCTTTGCTGAACAAGGACGGATTCATTATAACAATGATACCTATACATTAATTGATACACCCGGACATGTCGATTTTTCCCCTGAAATGGAGAGAGCCATCCGGGTAATGGATTATGCCATCCTTATTATAAGTGCGGTGGATGGCATTGAAGGTCATACAGAAACCGTTTGGCAATTATTAAAAAAATATGAAATCCCAACCTTTCTTTTTATTAATAAAATGGATAGGGAAGGGGCAGATTTACAGGCGATCATGGCTTCGATTCAAAAAGAATTGACTGACGATGTCTTATTGATAACAGAAAAAGTAACATCAGATTACATTTCTCAAGATGTAATAGAATGGCTCGCAGAAAGAGACGAAACTCTTTTGGAACAATATATGGAAGGAGTAATAGAATTTGAAAATTGCTTCCGCATTTTTTGTTCTATGATTCAGCATAGACAAGCCTTTGTTTGTATGGCTGGTTCAGCCCTGAAAGATATTGGAATTAAAGAATTTTTTGAGCAATTTGCATTATTAACAAAAACTTCATATCATACGGATGATCCTTTTAAAGGATTAGTATATAAAATTCGTCACGATGAAAAAAATCAACGGTTAACATTCTTGAAAGCATTACAAGGAACTTTACAGGTTCGCGATGAATTTTCCTTTGACGATGTTACTGAAAAAATAACAGAAATCCGTCTCTACAACGGACATCGCTTTGAAACAGTTCAAAGGGTAGAAGCTGGTGAAATCTTTGCAATTAAAGGCATTTCAAGAGCTCAAATAGGACAAGTAATTGGCAATAGTGTAGTGAATCAGGACGAATATGAACTTATACCAACCCTTCAGGCCAAAGTTGTGTATGAAGGTAGTGAGCATATAAAAGAAATATTAAGTTACTTCCGAATTCTTGAAGCTGAAGAACCAACGTTGAAAGTTGTTTGGAATGAAAAATTTCAAGATATAAACGTCCATGTGATGGGTGTTATCCAACTGGAAGTATTATTAGAAGTAATAGAATCCCGATTTGGTATTCAAGTTCAATTTGAAGAACCAAAAATTTTATATATGGAAACGATTCAACAACCAGTCATTGGCTATGGACATTTTGAACCATTGAAACATTATGCAGAAGTCCACTTAAAAATGGAACCCGCTCCACGAGGTTCAGGTATTCAATTTAAAAATGAGTGTCACGCAGACGATTTGTCCGTTGGTCATCAACGATTAATCGAAAAACATTTATTTGAACGGGAACATCACGGTTTACTAACGGGATATCCCATTACAGATATTTGTTTTACACTTTTAACGGGAAAAGCTCATCAAAAACATACAGATGGTGGAGATTTTCGAGAAGCAACTTTCCGTGCCCTTCGCCAAGGATTGGAGAAAGCTGACAACCTTTTATTAGAGCCTTACTACCGTTTTAAAATGAAAGCCTCCATTGATTTAATGGGGCGAATGATGACAGATATTCAACAAGGAAGTGGTACATTCGATCCCCCAATAATTAATGAAGATCAAGTTACCATTATTGGAAAAGTACCTGTATCCACTTTCATGAATTACAGTACAACTTTTGCGACCTATACAAATGGGAAAGGTTCACTATCCTTGCAATTTGCTGGTTATGATCTTTGGCATAATACAGATGAGGTTATCGAGCAAATAGGTTACGATAAAAACGCGGATCCAGAGTATTCCTCATCCAGTATTTTTTGTGCTAAAGGAAAAGGTTATTCGGTCCCTTGGTATGAAGCGGAAAAAGCGATGCATTGCTTAAAAAAAGGATAACATCACCATTTGATTATTCGTTTCATCGATTTAATTTGAGTATAAATGAATGAAAGAATACCAAACTAAATTGAAAATGAAATAACAAATGGAGGTTTTTTGGATGAAACAAAATCCACAACAAGTTCCTGGTAGACCGAAAAAATTTGTAAGTAAAGAGGAAATGATTCGTAATACGGAAGAAAATATACGCGAAGCTGAAATTAGTATGGAATTTGCTGGTGAAGAAGAGCTTGAACACCTTCAAGAAAAAAATGAACGTCGTAAACACGCAATAGAACGAATGAAAGATGAACCATTAAGTTAAAATAAGGGCAATTGCATTATATGCAATTGCTCTTTGTTACTTTTTTCACGTCCGGACCATATCTACGATAGTTGTTGCAATAAAATATGTAATGATAGAAATTAATGCCCCTTTCCAACCAAACAATATAAGAGCAAAAAGAAAGATAAAAAAATTGATAATAAGAATAGATTCACCAACAGAATAGGATGTTTTACTGGAAATAAGTAAAGCAAGTACGTCTGTCCCATCTAATGCTCCGCCATTACGTAAAACAATCCCAATACCTAATCCAAGTAAAATACCTCCAATAAAAATTAATAAAATGGGATTACCATTAAGGAAAGGTGGAAATATTTCCAGTAAACCCGTAGAAACGGTTAATGAAATGATGCCTAATGAAGTAGAAAAGGCAAAGCGTTTCCCTAAATAGTTATAGCCTAATAAAACAAAGGGGATATTTAATAAAAACAGTAAAAAGCTTAATGAAAATCCCATCATTTCAGATAGCATCATGGATATACCGGTAATACCTCCATCAATTAATCCATTAGGAATAAGAATTACCTCCAGGCTAATGGCTGCCATGAGTGCCCCTATAATAATCCAAGGTATTTTAAAGAGGAGATCTAATACATAAAATTTAAACGAATTTGTAGATTTCAAGTAAGTTCTCCTTATGTATTAAGAATAATATTAATAAAAATTAGTGAGCAAATGTAAGTGATACCCCTATCAAACTATGAATTTTTATATAAGATGATACACAGTTTTAATTTTTTATTTTTATATTTACAAATCTCAAATGGAGGAGTAGAATAATCCCGTATTTCAAAGTTTCATATTATCGGCCTAATCTCATATAGAGAACGGAGGACCCATTATTTTGGGGTTAATTCTGCCATTGCAGAAGGGATGAGATCACTCTTTCGCCATCCTACCCGTCAGCTAACTTCGTCGGCTAAAGCGAAGGAGGTCATAGGAACAGACCGCCTTATTCAAGTATTTTTTGTTTTTATACAAAGGAGCTTGTTTAAATCGGTCTTTTTTTGATGTCAAAAACGAGAACATTTAGATTAAAAGGATTATTTCCCTCAGGCAAAAGAGATAATTATTTAAGGTAAGAAACATTCAAAGTGAGGAAACGAAAATGAAAAACTTTAAAGACAATCTAAACCCTTCAAAGGTTCTAGTACTAGGTTTCGTTATTTTAATTTTATTCGGTGCTTTATTATTAAATCTTCCAATCGCAACGGAAACAGGAGAGAGTTTACCTTTTTTAGATGCCCTTTTTACCGCTACGTCTGCTGCCTGTGTGACGGGACTTGTTGTAGTAGATACGGGAGATACATTTTCCGTTTTTGGTGAACTTGTCATTCTATTTCTTATACAAATTGGCGGTTTAGGATTTATGACTTTTGCCACATTTTTATTTACTTTACTTGGGAAAAAAATTTCTTTAAAAGAAAGATTGTTATTAAAAGAAGCATTTAATGCTACATCAACAGCAGGAATGGTGAAATTAGTCAAAAGAATATTGATTTTTACGTTGGTAACAGAATTTATTGGAGCAGTTATATTGGCCATTCGCTTCTCCCTTGATATGCCAATTTCAAAAGCGATTTATTTCGGCTTCTTTCATTCTATTTCCATTTTTAACAATGCAGGTTTCGATTTAATGGGGCAATTTAAAAGTTTAACTGACTATGTAGATGATCCCTTTGTCGTCATTACAATCTGTAGCCTTATCATAATAGGTGGACTAGGGTTTATTGTTATTAATGAATTATATGAATATCGCGAAACGAAAACATTATCTGTTCATACAAAGGTTGTTTTAACGACAACATTTACTTTAATCGTAGGGGCAGCGATTTTAATTTTCCTTTTCGAATTTAGTAATGAAAAAACATTAGGTCCTTTATCAACAACTGGAAAAACGTTAGGTGCTTTGTTCCATAGTGTGACTCCAAGAACGGCTGGTGCGAATACATTGTCTATGGGAGATTTAACTCATGCTACTTTGTTTTTAACGATTATTCTTATGTTCATCGGAGGAGGTTCTGGTTCTACGGCTGGAGGAATTAAAGTTTCAACTTTTACCGTTTTAATTGCAACTGCCATTTCACAATTAAAGGGTAAAGAAGATGTTACTTTATTTAAACGTCGCATTGTGATTGAAAACATATTAAAAGCTTTTACAGTTGCCATGTGTGGCATGATCATTGTTGTGCTCGTCACTTTTTTATTAAGCATTACAGACAAAGGTCATGTGTTTATTATGTATTTATTTGAAGCAACTTCCGCCTTTGGAACAGTAGGCCTTTCTATGGGGTTAACGCCGGAACTTTCATCAGTTGGCCGTATTTTAATTATTTTAACAATGTTTGCAGGAAGATTAGGACCATTAACGATCGGTTTTGCTTTAACAAAAAAACGTAAACAAGAGGCTTATCATCATCCAAAAGGAAATATTATGATTGGGTAACAAAGGAGAGTAAAAAAATGAGTAGAAAACAATATGCCGTAATTGGATTAGGCCGTTTTGGTACGAGTATTGCTAGAAAATTGCATGAAGCAGGTCAAGAAGTACTAGGTATTGATTTAGATGAAGTAAGAGTAGAAGATGCAGAACCTTATATTACCCACGGATTAATCGCCGATTCTACAGATGAAAAAGCACTAACATCTATTGGAATTACAAACTTTGACTGTGTTATTGTCGCAATTGGGGACGATATTCAAGCAAGCATTCTAACCGTCATGCTTTTGAAGAACCTTGGTATGAAAAAGATTATTGCAAAAGCGGTAGGTAAACGTCACGGTCAAGTTTTAGAGGCAATTGGTACGAGTTGGATTATTTATCCTGAAAGGGATATGGGAGAAAGAGTGGCAAATCAACTTCTTTCACCAAACATGTTAAACTATATTGAACTTTCTAAGGATTATAATATAGAAGAAATTATGATTCCTTCTAGAATGGCTGGGAAAAATTTAAGAGAATTGGATATTCGGGCAAAATATAATGTGAGTGTTATTGCTATTTTAAGAGACGGTGAGATTATTGTTTCACCTTCTCCTGATGAATTACTTCAAATAGAAGATATTTTAGTAACGATCGGAAATCGAAAGGATTTAGCGAAATTCTCCAACTTAGAATAAAAAAATTCCTAATTTTCTCCCCATACAAGTTAGAAAAAAATCTAAATTGTATGGGCTTTTTTATGTTATTTTTAAATATAATTTACATTAAAAGCCAAATTGTTAGAAGGAAAAGAATCTATTATTTGGATAAAAAAATGAAGTATATTTTGAAAAGAAAAGTTTGATACTAAATATAGTAATTCACTAAAACAAAAAACTTGATTAATAGATTATTTATATTATAATTGACTAGTCAATGATTGATTAATCAATTGATAAGGAGGAATGAAATGGATCAATCTTGCGAAGATGTAAAAAATATGATGTTTATGTTCAAAAATATTGATAGACAAGTTACACAAAACTTTGAAAAGTGTACAGGGATTAGTCTAACTCGATATGAAATATTGTATACCTTATTGAATAGTGGACAACTTTCACAAATCGAATTACAGAAGAAGTTGAAGATAGATCAAGCTGCAATTACAAGACATTTAAAAATTCTTGAAGAGAAAAATTTGGTCTATCGAAATCGAAACAAACAAAATAATCGAGAAGTGATAGTAGAAATAACAAATAATGGCATGGCTATTTTGGAAAACTGTGATTCAAATAAAACACAATTTTTCGATGAATTATTTCACGACTTTACAACGAAGGAAAAACAACAGCTACAAATGATGTTAAAAAAACTAATGGTTAATTCCGGAAAACAAACTGGTTAGATTTTTAATAGTCATGATAAATGATACAGCTAATCCCATTGAACAAACAATTCCTATTAAAAATGATATTGACATATTGAAAGGGGTATAAAAATGCCAAACACAATTCAACAAATCATGCATGAAAGAAAATCCGTTCGTAAATATAAAGAGGATGTCGTGATCCCACGCGAAAAATTACAAGCTTTATTAGAAAATGCCATTTCAGCTCCATCTTCAAGTAATATGCAACCATGGCGTTTCATTGTAATTGATGATCAACAAGTGAAAAAAGAGTTGCGCCCAATTGCAAATGACCAAGAACAAGTTGAAACATCTTCAGCGATTATTGCCGTTCTTGGTGATTTGGAAATGTACAAAAACTCAGAACAAATTTATAATACCAATTATGAAAAAGGTTATATGCCAAGAGAATTAGCGGATTTAATGATAAAAAATTCCCTTTCGATGTATGGTAGTTTACCAGAAGATATTATTAAAAATATTGTTCATTTCGATGCTGGTTTAGTTTCAATGCAAATTATGCTGTTAGCTAAAGAAATGGGGTATGATACGGTACCGATGGGTGGTTTTGATAAAGCGAAATTTGCGGAAAAATTCAACTTACCAAAAAATGAAGTACCTATTATCCTAATTGCTATTGGTGAAGCAGCTGCTCCTGCTTATGGTTCATCCCGTCTGCCACTTGAACAAATTACAAAATTTATTTAATAAAATATTGGATAGACTTAGTTTATAAAATACAACTAAAAGTTTGTTTAGCGTTGATCGAAAAGGTCAACGCTATTTTTATGTTGAAATAAGGAAATGAAAGAATTTGAAAAGCAAACATAATAAATATTAATTTGTAAAGGATCGAAGAGTAGTGAATGTATTTGATTGTGTAGTTGTAGGGGCAGGTCCAGCGGGATTAAGTGCGAGCTTGACTTTAGGTAGGGCTAGAAGAAAAATTGCTCTTTTTGATGATGGAACAAATCGGAATCGAGTAGCAAATCAATCCAACGGTTTTCTTACCCGTGATGGCATCAAACCAGCGGAATTTAAAGAAATCGGAATGAGGGAGATAACCCGCTATCCATCCGTTCATTATTTCAAAACGACTGTTCAAGAACTTTCGAAGAATCAAAATGGTCAATTTATTGCCAAAACAAAAGATGGGCAGGAGTTTATTTCCGACAAACTTTTACTTGCAACCGGAATCCAAGAACATTTTTCTATACCGAGTATTAGGGATTATTATGGTAAAAGTTTATTTAATTGTCCCTATTGTGATGGTTGGGAATTAAGGGATAAGCAGCTCATTATTATTGCAGAAATGGAAGAACATGCCCTCCATATGGCGAAATTACTCTATAATTGGTCCAAGGATTTCGTTGTATTATCCAACGGTGGAGAATTTTCAAAAAGAGGAATTCGTGAACTAGAAAAAAGAAACATACTAGTAAAAATGGAACCTATTAGAAATTTAATCGGAGATCGTGGCTATATTGAACAAGTCGAATTAGCATCTGGAGAAAAAGTCAACTGTTCAGGTGGTTTTGTTGTACCAACCTTTTATCGTCCGAATCCTTTTCTAGTACAATTCAATTGTGACATAAACGAACACGGCGAGGTTATAACGGATGGACTTGGTCGTACGTCTTGTCAAAATGTTTATATTGCAGGTGAATTAAAGAGAATAAGCCCATCTTCACTAATTAATTCTGCTGCAGACGGTTATAAAGTGGCACTGTCTATTAATCAAGATTTGTCCGAAGAAAGATTTTAATGAATGGGATTCAATTCTTAATATCATTTTAAACAAGGAAAATATTCCCTTTTTGTCGAATGTAGAAGATAGGGGTGATACCAATGAATAATATTCGTTTTAAGAAATTTGAAAACGAACTAGATGATTTAGTTTCTTTTATGACAAAAAATACATGGGAATTCCATTCAATTCCCAATCCATCAAAAGAACAAATCATTGAAAATTATCATAATGGCTGTTATTTTCATAATCGAGAAACATTTTGGATTTTAAAGGGAGATAAAAAAATTGGTCTCATTGTAATCGATGATATAAATGATACGATACCATTGTTTGATATTCGGTTAGATAAAACGGTAAGGGGAAAAGGGTATGGGACACAAGCTGTCGATTGGATTGTTCAATATCTTTTTTCTTTACCGGATAAAAAAATTCGAATTGAGGCTCATACACGATGGGATAATTTGGCGATGAGAAAAACTCTCTATAATTGTCGGTTTGTGAAAGAAGGTTATTTCAGAAATGCATGGGAAAATGATAATGGTACGATTTACGACTCGTTATGCTATGCTTTCATCCGTGAAGATTGGGAAAAGGATCAAATAACTCCTATAAAACTTAACGAAATACCTTTTTAATCTAAAATTTTTTATAGGACTTAGTTCATTATTTAATTCTTGTTCCTAATTTAACTTGTAGAAAACTAGTTTTATGTTAATATGAAATCAATCAAATACTCTTGCAGGGGGACGCAATTTGCGTTGAGAAGGTTAAAACCTGACCCTTTGAACCTGACAGTTAAGACTGACGTAGGGAGCAAAGATTTTTTCGAGAATACATAATGATATCTTGGAATTTAAACGCTCTTTTGTCTTTGAACAAAAGGGCGTTTTTATTTATAAAAATTAGCTATACAAAGGAATCGAAAAAAATACCGAGGTGAAAGTAATATGACGTTGTCGAGTATTCGAAAAAAAAATCCATTAGTTCATTGTATTACAAACTATGTTGTAGCTAATTTTACAGCAAACGGATTATTAGCTACAGGCGCATCACCAGTAATGGCAGATGAAATGGAAGAAGTAGAAGAAATGGTTTCTATAGCAAATGGCTTATTAATTAATTTAGGAACCGTAAATGTTCGAACGTTAGAATCTATGATGATTGCTGGAAAAAAAGCAAATGAGTTAAACATCCCAGTTGTACTAGATCCCGTCGGTGTTGGAGCTACAAAATATCGACAACGAGCGATTAAAGATATTCTAGAAAAAGTAAACGTTCAACTAATACGCTGTAATATGGGCGAATTAGCAACCATCGCAGAGGTAGAATGGCAAGGTAGAGGGGTGGATAGTGGTAACGGGGACATGGATCTACCAACTGTAGCAAAACAAGTTGCAATAAAATATAACTGTCTTGTTGCTGTTACAGGATCAAAGGATTTTCTAACAGATGGCTATCTAGAATATTGGACAGTTGGTGGACATGAATTAATGACCCAAGTTACTGGTACTGGATGTCTACTAAGTGCGTTAAGCGCTGCAGCTTTAACCCTTGAAGGGAACCCATTATCCAATTTATGTGAGTTATTCATGGATTATAAACGTGTAGCGGAGTTGGCGAGTGACCACCTTCTACTCGGTACATTTCAAGAAGAAATCATAAACAGTATTCATTTATTATCTAGAGGTGGTAAACAATGGACGTTGTCATGACAATTGCAGGTGCAGATAGTGGTGGTGGAGCAGGTATACAAGCAGATTTAAAAACCTTTCAAGAACTAAAAGTATTTGGTACAACCGTTATTACGGCCCTTACTGCTCAAAATACATTAGGTGTACAAGGGATTTTTCCTACTTCACCTGATTTCGTACTTCAACAATTAACTTCCGTTTTTTCTGACTTTCATGTAAAAGCGGTCAAAACAGGGATGCTTTTTTCAGCTGAAATTATTGAAGTCATCGCCAATTACTTACAACAGAAAGACGTTCAACTTGTAATTGATCCTGTGATGATTGCCAAAGGTGGAGAAAGTCTACTACAAAAAGAAGCGGTAGATGCATTAAAGAATACTTTGTTGCCCATCGCTACTGTGTTAACACCCAATATTCCTGAAGCAGAAGTAATAAGCGGCATTAAAATAGAAAACGAGGATCATATGACAAAGGCAGCCCATACAATGCTGCAATATGGAGTGCAGTGTGTTGTAATGAAAGGCGGTCATTCGAAGGAGCTAAATACAGCAACAGATAAAGTTTATTTAGCCGACGGAACATCTTTTTCCATGATAAGTAAAAGAATTCATACAAAACATACCCATGGAACAGGATGTACTTTTTCGGCAGCCATTACTTCCTTTTTAGGGAGAGGATTATCCCTTAAGGAAGCAATGATTGAAGCGAAAAAATTTGTTCAATTAGCGATTGAAAATCCGTTAAATATCGGACACGGGCATGGACCTACCAACCATTTTGCTTATCAACAAAGGAAAGGCCAATATGAGGTGATTGTAGATGAATCGTAGTGATTTAGCAGTTTATTTTATAATGGGAACGGAAAACTGTAAAGAGGAGCCTTTAAACGTATTAGAAGATGCTTTGCAGGCAGGAATTACAATGTTTCAATTTAGGGAAAAAGGTCCTCGTGCATTAAAAGGGGAGGAATATGTAGAGTTTGCTAGAGCATGTCAACGTTTATGCAACCATTATCATGTGCCATTTATAGTGAACGATGATGTGGAGCTAGCCTTGAAATTACAGGCAGACGGTATCCATGTGGGACAAAAAGATATGGCGTTAGTAAACATTCGTGAACAATTTAAAGGAAAAATAATTGGTGTTTCCGTCCATAATGAAGAGGAAATGTCAAAAGCCGTATTAAATGGAGCGGATTATGTTGGAATTGGACCTATTTTCAAGACAACTTCAAAACCAGATGCAGAACCTCCTACTGGTGTAAGTTTTATAAAGGAAATACGTAACAAGTATCCGAATTATCCAATAGTCGCGATAGGTGGCATCACAACGGAAAATTCTAACGAAGTTCTTCAAGCTGGTGCAGACGGAGTAGCAGTTATCTCCGCTATTTGTCAAAGTTCAAACCGAAGAGAGACTGTTAATAGATTTAAAACTAAAAATTACTAAAATCAATAGAAATCCTCCGTTGATTAGTAATGGAGGAGAAAGGATGTTGAGAAAATATAGCATATTAAGAGGTATAGACATATAAAGTCTATCAAATACCAATGACTACGATTTTCCGAGTATGGAAAAAATCTAGTAATGTTCTAGTATAATTAAAGAACATTTCACAAAATAGTAGTAGAATACAATATAATAGCATAAATAAAAAGTGTACCATCATTTTCCTATGATGCGTGCACTTCTTTTATTAGTAATAATGATAGATTTACTATAGGGGTGATACTTATTGATAGCATATCAATCAAACAATGTAACTGTTTTTCAAAGTTTAATTTACAAAACGACATCCCTTGTTATCCGAACCAATGATTGTATCATTATTGTGGATCCAAATTTGCTCCCTATCGAAGTAAATGAAATAAAAGAATATGTAGAAGAGATTAGAGGAAATCGCCCTATCTATTTAATTTTTACCCATTCCGATTGGGATCATATTGTTGGTTACGGTGCTTTTCAAGACGGAATTGTTATTGCAAGTGAGCGTTTCGAAAATCGACAGGATAAAGAAGCGATACTTCATCAAATTAGACAGTTTGATGATCAATATTATTTAGATCGAGATTATCCTATTCTTTATCCTCCTGTTAATATCCCAGTAACCTTTGATGGACAAGTATTAGAAGTAGGTGAAACGAAATTTACCTTTTATATGGCAGAAGGTCATACAAATGATGGGATTTTTATTGTAGTAGAACCTTTAGGTGTATGGATTGCTGGGGACTATTTGTCAAATGTTGAATTTCCCTTCATTTATTTTAATAGTGAAAAGTATGAAGAAACATTACGAAAAACCAATAAAATTTTAGACAATCATTCTTTTCACCTTCTAGTACCGGGACATGGTGATCCAACAAATATTAAAGAGGAAGTCATTTTCCGAAAAATAACTTCTTATCGTTATATCCAGGAATTACGAAATGCCATTAAAGAAAACAGAGATCATCGTTTTTTAATACAAGGTTATAAATATAAAGAAGAACAAATTAAAAGCCATGAAGAAAACTATCAATTAATTAAAAAAGAATTGCAAGTTGAAGCAACCTAGCATAGTAATGAAGTGAACAATCCATCATTGAACCCTCTAGACAATTGCCGCATAAACTAGGTGAGGCGAGCAAAAGGGGGTGTCCTCAAATGGGATTGTATATTAATAATAAAGAACACCCAAGAGTGTTTAGTCAGTCGAATCATTTAGTAGAGCCGAATCAAGTGGAATTTAAGCGAGATTACTTATCCGAGTTAATTGAACAACAAGTGAATGCAACTCGAAACTTACAATTTTCCTTAAATCAAATACACTATTCTCAAAATGATTGGAATGAGCATCAAACAAATCAATTGAGAAAATTAAATGGACGATTAGATGAACTAAGGGAATTCCAGCATCATCAAAAAACATTGGATCAACAAGTCGACATTCGATTGGAAAATATTGAAAATCAACATCGTACATTAAACGAATCAATCCTTCAGGAACAACATATCCATCAGGATCTATTTGATCAAGTAAATGCGATCAATTATTCTCAAAAAGAAATTGTAAGTCGAATTGATGTTTTAAATGATGAATATAAAGAGATTGTTACGATTTTAAAAGATTACTCAGCTATAAACGAAGCGTTAATTACCCGTTTAGAAACAGTTGCCATGACAAAAGAAAAGTTGGAAGAACAAATTCAAGCCCATAGTGAACATAATCAACAGTTAGTTCATCAAATGACCTTTATCGAAGAAGCTCAAAAAGATGTTTTAGATCGGGTTGATAATAATGAAGGATTAATCGAAAAAGTTATGCGACAAATTGATCATCTGCGGTCTATTTTATTTGAACGTACAAACGATTTAGAAGAAAAAATTGAGAAAGTATTACAAAATTCAGTAACATTTTTCAAAAAATAACTTTTCTCTTTTTTCATTATTCATTTTTTTAGAAAATATTACACTTAGATTGAATTAATTTCTTTTATTTGATACAGTATAAGAAATATGGAATCAATGAAGTGACCAAGTAAATAAGAATTGTGAAACAGAAAATATAGCATTTGCTGAGAGCTATATCACCGCTTCTTATTGAAACCTATCACGGAGATGCGAGTTAAAGCTTGCCGAGTCGTTATCGTTACAAACGCGTAGAGGGTAGAAGGGAGAATTTTTTCTTTTTACCGAACTAAGGTGGTACCACGTCTATTCAGCACAAAGACGTCCTTTTGATTAGGACTCTTTGTGCTTTTTATTGTTCAAAAAATACGAACGAGTCGGAACCATAAATTGTAGCGCTAGATAGGGAAAATGAAAATTGTAAAAAGTTTTAGGAGGAAATAACAATGTCACAACAAACGAATGATTTTTCTAAATGGTATATTGACACAATTCAAAAAGCAGATTTAATGGACTATACACCCGTTCGTGGCTGTATTGCATTTAAACCAGACGGTTATGAACTATGGGAACATATTCAATCGGAAATGGACCGTCGTTTTAAAGAAACAGGTCACCGTAATGCCTATTTCCCAATGTTAATTCCAGAATCTTTCTTCCAAAAAGAGAAGGATCACATTGAAGGATTTTCGCCAGAACTTCCATGGGTAACAGAAGCAGCAGGAGAAAAATTAGAAGAACGATTAGCTCTTCGTCCGACTTCTGAAACAATGATTGGCCACCTTTATTCTGATTGGATTAAAAGTTACCGTGATTTACCAGTTTTAATTAACCAATGGGCGAACGTCTTCCGTTGGGAAAAGAAAACTCTTCCTTTCATCCGTACTTCTGAGTTTTTATGGCAAGAAGGGCACACAGCTCACGTGGATGAAGAAGACGCTCGTAAAGAAACGATGCAAATGTTAAACATTTATAAAGAAGTTGTTGAAAACTTTTTAGCGATTCCTGTATATGATGGACAAAAAACGCCATCTGAACGTTTCGCGGGGGCTGTTGATACGTATTCGATCGAAGCAATGATGAAAGATGGTAAAGCAGTACAAGCTGGTACTTCACACTATTTAGGGACAAAATTTGCTGAAGCCTTTGATATTAAATATTTAAATAAAGAAAATAAACATGTTCATGTGCATACGACATCATGGGGTACGTCTACTCGTTTAATTGGTTCAGTCATTATGGTACACGGTGACGAGCAAGGTTTAGTCCTACCGCCAACAATTGCTCCAACACAAGTTGTATTAATTCCAGTAGGTCCATGGAAGAAGAACCCAGCTATTATCGAGAAATTAGATGAAATCTTCGCAGCACTTAAAGCAAAGGGTATTCGTGTCCGTCTTGATGATTCTGATCAATCACCAGGATATAAATTTAATGAATGGGAATTAAAAGGGGTACCAGCACGTATTGAACTAGGTCCTCGTGATTTAGAAAATAATCAAGTATTATTAAAAATGCGTGATGAATCCGATAAACAAACTGTAGATTTAAACTCTGTTGTCGAAGCAATTGAAAAAGAGTTGAAAGTGATGCAAACAAGACTTTATGACAAAGCAAAAGCATTCCGCGATGCGAATTCTCATACTCACATTGATTCTTTAGAGCAATTACAGCAACATTTATCTGATTCTGAGAAAAACGGAACGATTCCAGGTTGGATTTTAGCAGGATGGTGTGGTGACGATGCTTGTGAATCTAATGTAAAAGAACAAACGAAATTTACAACTCGTAACATACCGTTTAATCCACCAACTGAAAAACATACATGTATTAACTGTGGTAAAGAAGCGAAACATACAGTTTGGTTTGGCCGAGCTTATTAATTAAATGACAATCCACCTAAAAATCCTCCATGAAGAGAATTTTTAGGTGGATTTTATTATTTAGATGATTCGAACACTATTTCATACGATTTAGCACAGACTATAAAGTAGAGAAAGTAAGAAAGATTCTAACTTAGTATGTGACATTAAATCAGCTCCCTTGTTAGGAAAAAATGAAAAATAGTATCAATGATTAATTGTTCGAATCATTATTCAGTTTGGTTCTTTTAATAAATATCATACTTGTTTGCTAGTTTTTGCACTCAGTAGTTTTAAAATAAAAAAGACCCAATTATTAAAATTGGGCCACGCACTGACTTAAAAAAATGAGACAAATAAAAACACCTTTCGTTGAAAAACGGGTATTAAACCTATAAATCCAACGTGGAGGTGTTT
>NZ_JBIQFG010000022.1:0-53692 GCF_045369345.1 Ureibacillus sp. 179-F W5.1 NHS
CAAGTATATAGAAATCGGTGATTACGTGCTTTTTTATTTATGAAATTTTTTTAAACCCCAACAAATATTATAGAGCCAAAAAGTAAACCGCCCGCCTTCCCAAGCCAACGGTTTACTTTAACCATGGTGCTGATTGCCCTTAAAGCAATCTGTTAAATTGCTAGGACTACTTGATGGCACCCATCAAGTAGTCTTTTTAATGTACTCGTAAATTAACTAGATTATAACATGGCGAATAGCCATTTAGAAAAAATATCATTTTTGTGCATCGGAAACGGGATAAGAAACGTTCCATTTTATAAACAACGAAGTAGTATATTTTATCTAAATTGAGAATAATCTGATTTTTGATGAAGTATTATACTAGCAATAATGGTATAATAAGGTTAGCGATTTAATAGGGTTTTGTGGGCGGTCAGCACTCGTTTTTCCTCTACTCTTTGAGGAGAGGGGGTGTTGCTATGACAATGACTGAAACATGATCGATATCATTTCCGAAAGAGTAATCGATTAGGAGGTGATATCGATTGTTGAGTATAGAAGCGTTGTCTCTTACGATTGATGTGGCTGTTCTTGTAGTGATGATTCTTACATTGTCCTACACGTTCACACAAAAAAAGTAAACCGCCCGCCTACCAAGCATACGGTTTACTCTTTACTGTGATGCTGATTGCCCTTGAAGCAATCTGTTAAATTGCTAGGACTACTTGATGGCACTCATCGAGTAGTCTTTTTTAATGTACTCTTAATTTAATTAGATTATAACATGGGAATTTTAATTTGGAAAATAAAAGCATAAATCTTTAAACAGAATTTTAAAAAAATCTATTGGAATGTACAGTCCAAAATATGCTGATAAAGTATGTTCCACTCGTGATGGTAGGCGGAAATGTCTTGAGGGTTTATGAACATACGCTTTGAAGATTCAAATTTTCCTTCAAAAGGGAGCAGTTTTGTAATAGTCATTTTGTAAAACAGTTGGTAGCCAATTTTAGGATATGGGCTACTCTCTGTCCAAAAAAGATTTTCACTATGATCAACGATTATGTATCCTAACAATTGGCTTTCGCCTTCTACATAACCTTCTTCTAACACCTCTCGTTTAAGGCAATTTTCCGGTGATTCACCAGATTCGATATGTCCTCCTGGAAAATCCCATCCTCTCTTATTTAAATGAACTAATAATAAGTTGCCACCTTGAAAACAAAAGCCATGGACACTTGTGATTAGATGCCTTTGAGGAAGTACCTCACTTTTCTTCCATGTTAATTTAACCTTTGATTCTCCCCAATGGACATAAGTAGTTGTCATGTTTCCCCTCCAAATTGATATGGGATAATGGTTTGGTTTAATCTAGAAAATCAGTTTTGCATATGTATCATGAGCGCGGATAAAAAAATGATCTTGTTCAAACTAATGCTTTGCTTGCTTTTGTATTCGATAGGTTGAATAGATGGAAAAACCCATTAAAAGACCTGATATTATAGGAATTCCTGTTTTTAATTCCACATGCGCAGAAAAACTATAAACCATTAAATAAACCCCTATACCAAACAAAATAATGAAATTCAAAACGAGAAAGCCATTAGTTTTCATAATAATCCCTCTTTTTCCCATTTATTAATAATTTAACCTATTCTCATCTTAAGTAATTTGTTTTATTTTTTCATCTATTAGGCATTAACTTTTCAAGGGGACCTTAAATGGCAGTATCATCAAACATGGTTTTTAGACAAATGAAATATATTTAGAATATTAAAAGTATTGACATATTGAACCGGATGATTTAAATTTGATACTAATTTTATTTTAAAAAGCGATGAAGAGGATACGAATCATTTTAGAGAAGATGAAAAGAGAGGGAAATCACCGGCTGAAAGTTTCCTAATTGGACGAAATGATTTACTACCTTAGAGCTGTGCTAGGAAACTAGTGACGTGTGCAGGCGTTATCTGCATTCAATGAGCTACTGATGCATTTGCATAGGTAGGAATTTGGGTGGAACCACGGGTAATCAACACATGCTCGTCCCTTAGTGGACAAGTATGTGTTTTTTATTTGCCTTAAAGGCAACAAATTAGAAAAGGAGTGTTAGGATGTCAAATCAACAAGTGTTAATTCAATTTCCAGATGGCAAACAAGCGCAGTTTGCAAAAGGTGTAACACTAACCGATATTGCAAAAGCAATTAGTCCGAGTTTAGTGAAAAAAGCCATTGTAGGAAGTGTAAATGAAACCACATATGATTTGGCGAGACCGATTCTAACCGATGCTCAAATTGCTATTTATGAGGCACATTCAGTAAAAGGTATGGAAGTCATTCGCCATTCGACAGCCCACTTATTCGCACAGGCTATAAAACGTTTATATCCAGATGTTCATTTAGGGGTAGGTCCCGTTATAGAAAATGGGTTTTATTATGATATAGAGATGGCACATTCATTAGTGCCGGAAGATTTAATTGTTATCGAACGAGAAATGCAAAAAATAGTTAAGGAAAATCTTAAAATTGTTCGTAAAGAGGTCACAAGGGAGGAGGCAAATCAACTTTTTGCACATGATCCATTAAAGTTGGAATTACTTGATGCAATCCCATTGGATGAACCGATAACAGTGTATGAACAAGGAGAGTTTTACGATTTATGTAGAGGTCCACATGTACCTTCCACAAATAAATTACAGTATTTTAAATTAATGAATATTTCGGGTGCTTACTGGCGTGGAGATAGTCATAATCAAATGTTACAACGCATTTATGGTGTGGCATTTGCCAGTAAAGAAGAAATGCAAAATTATTTCAACTTCCTTGATGAGGCCGAAAAACGAAATCATCGAAAGTTAGGAAAACAACTCGAACTATTTATGTTTTCAGAAGAAGCTCCAGGTATGTCATTTTATTTAGCAAATGGACAGATTATACGCAATGAACTTGAATCATTTCTTCGGGATTTACAAACAGCATATGATTATAAAGAAGTTCGAACACCTTTGATGATGAATCAGCGATTATGGGAACAATCCGGACATTGGCAGCACTATAAAGAAAATATGTATTTTACACAAGTAGATGAACAAAAATTTGCTTTAAAGCCAATGAACTGTCCCGGTCATATGCTTATTTATAAAAATGATTTGCACTCTTATAGGGATTTACCGATTCGCATGGCTGAATTTGGACAAGTCCATCGTCATGAATTTAGTGGGGCATTAAATGGTTTGTTACGTGTTCGAACATTCTGTCAAGATGATGCACATATTTTTGTAACACCTGAACAAATTGAAGACGAAATCACGTTAGCATTAAAGATTATTGATCATGTATATCAAGTATTTGGGTTTGATTATGAAATTGAGTTATCGACACGACCAGATGACTACATGGGTGATTTAGACTTATGGAACAAAGCTGAGCGGGCATTAGAAAATGTTTTAAACAATATAGGTTCACCATATAAAATCAATGAAGGGGACGGTGCATTTTACGGACCGAAAATTGATATCCATATTAAAGACGCGATTAACCGTAGCCATCAATGTGCAACAGTACAACTTGATTTCCAACTCCCTGAAAAATTTGATTTAACTTATGTAAATGAACAAAACGAAAAAGTAAGACCTGTTGTCATTCATCGTGCAGTATTTGGTTCAATTGATCGATTCTTAGGTATTTTAATTGAACATTTTGGAGGAGCATTCCCACTCTGGTTAGCGCCAAAGCAGGTTGAGATAATGGGTGTTACCGAAGTGCATAATGAATACGCGACAAAAGTATATAAGCTCTTGCAAAAAGCAGGAATACGAGCTTCTATCGATAGTCGTCATGAAAAGCTTGGAAGAAAAATTCGAGATGCACAAATAAAGAAAGTCCCTTACTTGATTGTTTTAGGTGACCAAGAGCAAAAAGACCAAACAGTTACAGTTAGGGGATATAAGCAGAGCGTACAAAAAACAATGTCCGTAGAGGAATTTTTACACGAAATATTAAAAGAAATAGATGAAAAGTCTCTACCAATGAATATGCGTTAAAAATAGTAATCCTAATTATCAAATTAAGAACGCCTTAAACCCTCTTTCATTTTTTGAAAGAGGGTTATTGCATTTAAATGAAGATGTTTATTGCTTGAAAGAAAGGTGCGGAATACTTAATAAAGTTTTAGTAAAGAATAGTGTCTAAAGAGGTGATTCTTTTTTGCTATGATCGGACTTATAATTGCCGTTATCCTTTTAAACACGGTTGCGTTTATTACGGTTAAGCGACTAACTAAAAATCAAATCGTCCATATGTGGACATTTACCGTCTTATTTCAACTAATTGTTGATCTCTATTTAGGTACTAAATATAACGCTTATTGGTATTTTAGCGATAGTGAAATTGAATGGTCTGATTTACCAGTGCGAATTATCTTGACGCCGCCTTTTATACTCATGTTTTTAAATTTTTTCCCGTTTCGCACTTCTTTTTTAAAGCGTTTCCTTTATATTGTATTTTGGTCTATAGTATGTGTCATTTATGAAGCACTAGCTTTGCTTCCAGAACCTTGGGGCTATTTCCATTATGGATGGTGGAAATTAGTTTATTCAGTACCTATTTATCCGATTTTACTTATCATTGAGTTGGCTTTTTATAAATGGATATGTAAATTGGAAAAAGCGTTATAAGATAACTAAGGGGTTGCAGCGGTATGAGGAATTTTACTAATAATAATACAGCCAGACGCTATAAAACCCATGTCAGTTTAGTTGGAACTACCCAACTCCATTTGCGAAACCCTTATATTATTGCTTGGTGGTCAGCTGCTTTTCCTGGTTTTGGCCATCTTCTATTATCGAAATATTTGAGAGGCTATGCCCTCATTTTATGGGAACTTCTTGTGAACAATATGGCCCATTTAAATTATGGAATTATTTATTCTTTTACCGGGAATTTTAAAATGGCGAAGGAAGTGCTAGAACCAAGATGGCTCCTTTTGTATCTTCCCGTCTATATTTTTGGTATTTGGGACAGTTACCGGAGTGCAGTGGATATGAACAAAGTCTACTTATTAGCGGAAAGGGAAAATGCTAATTTTAATTCTTTTATTATTGGGGCTGTAGAAGTGAATTATTTAGATAAAAGAAGACCGAGTATGGCGATATTTTGGTCCTTTTTAACACCGGGATTAGGTCAATTGTATATCCATCGAGTAATTACAGCCACTTTTATGGTGTCGTTTATGATTGTCTTTGTCTACTTTTCCAATGTCCTTGTCGCGGTTCATTTCCTCTTCATGGGTGAAATTAGCAAAGCGACTGAAGCACTTAACCCACAATGGTTTTTATTTATTCCATCACAAATTGGCTTTGGCGTGTATGACGCATACGTAAATACAGTGGAAAATAATAAACTATTTGATAGTGAACAACGAACATTTTTGCGAAAAAATTACAACCAATTTCGTATAAAAATACCAACATCTGATGAGGTGTAATCCATTGCAAATAATTTCTACCTTTGAGCATTCCACATATCTTGAGTTAGCGATTACGGCTATAGAACAATTAGGGGTACACAAAAGTCAAATTCTTGCTGTCCCGCTTGTGAATCGCACCCAAGAAAGAAGATTATTTGATACACTTCATCGAGCTGATGGTATTAGTTTGTTTGATAAGGGAGCGGCAATCGGAACGGCATTTGGTGTAATTGGAGCATGTATCGGTTTTCAATTAGAGTGGGGTCCGATTTATTGGGGGTTAATCGGTGGAGCGGTTGGGTTTGTGACGGGCTTTTTGATCGATTTCATCCTTTATAAAGTAATTTATAAAAGAAAAAGGGTGCTAAAAGGGAAGCATTCAGAGGTCGTTTTAGTCATCAATTGTCCGAATGAACTAAGTGAAAAAGTGGAACAATTGCTTTGGGATCACCTTGCATTAGGAGTGGCTAAATTAGAAGATTAATTCCAGGGGGAATGAAAGTATATAAAAAGTGCACGAACCGTAAAAAACGAGTTGATGTGCACTTTTATTGTTCTTAAAATGAGTAAAATTCACCGTCATCTGGCACTAAAACGTTAGAGATGCTTTTTTCTTTAATGAATTGTTTTAATTCCTCCCGAGACAACGTCCAATGATTAACGGCTTCCATATGAACGGAAATAATTTTTGCATTAGGGGCAGCCTTATACACTTCATAAATATCATCTATCCCCATAACGAGGGAACCGCCTTGCAGGAATTGATTATCTCCACCATTGACAACCAAGATGTCCGGTTCATGTGTTTCGATTACATCTTGAACCGCTTCATACCATACTGTATCTCCTGCAACGTATAAAGTTTTTTCCGTTACATGTTTGAAGACAACACCACACACTTGACCTGCAAGCTTTAAAATTTCTCCTCTGCCATGCTTGCCTTTTGTTTTTATTAATTGGATATCTTCAAAGACCGTATCCTCTTGTAAAACCTCGACATTTTGGAAACCAGCCTTTTGAATTTCCGTAGCATCTTCTTCATTTTGGGAAAAAAATTTGATGTCCTTTGGCAATGATTCCTTAGCTGCATCATCCCAATGGTCTAAATGCAAATGCGTAACAATAACCGCATCGATATTTTGAACGATCTTGTCAATGGAAGTGGGCAACTCAACGATCGGATTTTTTTGATCTTGTCTTGGTGAATTAGGGAAAGGAGGGTAAGTTCCTTTTTCCGCTAACATAGGGTCGATTAAAAACCTTTTCCCTCCATATTCAACAACCATCGTTGCATTACGAATTTGATGTATATTCATATTCATTAACTCCTTTTTCGGGTATTCTTTAAACTGTGTATAGTTTAAACTATGACCTATTGATGGATACATAGAAAAAATAAAGTCTTTTGCCTGTTTGACTTTATTAATGAAAGGAGTTAGTGACATGTTAGATCGCACGGACAGGCTGATTTTAGAGGAACTATCTAAAAACAGTCGACTCACTATGAAAGAATTAGGAGAGAAAGTGCATTTAACGGGGCCAGCTGTTTCAGCAAGGGTGGCGAAACTAGAAGATAGTGGCGTTATCGAAGGGTATACCGTTAAAGTGAACCAAGCGAAATTAGGCTGTCCAATCCATACTTTTATAACAATCATTACGCAAAATACGTATCATCAGCCTTACTTATCATTTATAAAAACGCAAGAACAATACATCTTGAATAACTATAAAATTAGTGGAGACGGTTGCTACCTTCTCGAATGTCGCTTCCCTTCAAACGAAGAATTGAATCAATTTTTGACCGCTTTAAATGAACATGCGAACTATAAATTATCCATTGTGATTGATAAATAACGAAAAGGGTGCATTTATAATAATGCACTCTTTTACTGTTGTTAGGGGAAGGAGAGTTGGTTGAGAGTCGAGAACTAGTATAGGGAAAGGGGGATGTGACGTTGGGACGTTATATCAGTATGTTTTTTCTAACGGTATTTACAGGGATACTACTTATGTTTTTAATTTTGTTGGTATTAGGTGATTTAGTTGGCGAAGTTGATATAGCTCTATGTATTCTATTCATTATTTTTGGTTCTTTTATCATCACCCAACTTTTTTACATAATCGATTTAATGAAGAAGGGCAGGAAATGAGGACTCATAATGAGGGAAGTACAATTATTTGAACAAATGAAATTGTGGCGTAAATGGACTGTTGACTTTCTTCGGACGATACCTGAGGAGATTGCGGACCAAATTCCAAATGGCCATCATAATAATATCCGCTGGAATGCCGGTCATATTTTAGCAGGGTGGGATAATACAATGTTTCCCGCAGTTCACCTGGAAAGACAAATGCCTCTATCTTATCATTTGATGTTTCCGAGCGGGAGTAAACCTGATAATTGGACAGAGCAACCTCCGTCAATGGAAGTACTAATAAAACAGTTGGAACAACAAGTACATGCGATTGAACAAGCTTGTAAAGGACACCTAGACGAACCGCTAAAAGAATTCTTTTTAGGTATGAAAACATTAGGGGATATGGTCGTTTTTCATATGAATCATGAGAGTTTACACATGGGGATTGTTAAAAGTATGAAGCAGATGCTAATAAGCGTTGAACAATCGTAGCCCAACGCTCGGTTAAAGTCTTATTAATTCAAGTATTTTAAATCAATTGCTGCTTCATAGGGTTTTAGAGGACGTTCTTCTTTTATTTTTTGAACGAAATCCGGATTTGCAAGTAGAGGACGTCCAAAGGCAGCAAGGTCAATAGTACCTTCCATAATCGCTTTAGAAGCACTGTCTGGATTTAAATTTCCGACCCCAATGATCATACCATCCCAATATTTTCTTACGAGTTGATGAAAAGTCATATCATTCACCATTTTTTCGGTAAAGTCATTTGTGGAAGGGTGTATAATGTGGAGTCCTACTTCGTGAAATACCTGAATAAAAGCCTTTATATTCTCTTCAGGATTGGCCCATCTATAACCTGGGATATCATCTTTCAATTCGGAAAATCGTATAATGGTTTTATCTTTACCAACTTCATTGATAACCGCCATTAATAATTCCTTCATAAAAGATAAGCGATTTTGTAAATTGCCTCCGTACTCATCCGTTCGCTTATTCGTCATTTCACAATTAAATTGATCAATTAAGTAACCATGAGCCCCGTGGATTTCAACTCCATCAAATCCAGCCTTGATGGCGTTTCGAGCAGCTAATGCATATTCTTGAATAACTTCCTTGATATCCATTAAAGTCATTTCTTCTGGAGTATCATATGGTTTTCGCAATCGATGGACAAGTCCATCCGCCTTTATAGGAGAGGGTGCTTGTGGTGGCAATCCTCCAGTCAGTTCTCGATGTGTCAATCTTCCTACGTGCCAAAGTTGAGCAACAATCGTTCCTCCTTCTTCGTGAACAGCTTCCGTTACTTTCCACCATGAATCCACTTGGCTGTCCGTATATAGCCCAGGTACACCAAAAGTTCCTTTTCCTCTAGGTGAAGGATTAATACCTTCTGTAATAATTAGCCCAATACCGTCTTTCGCTCTTTTCCGGTAGTAGTGGACAATATCTTCACCAACAGTACCTGTTTCATTATTAGCAAAGCTCCGTGTCATTGGTGCCATTACAATTTTTGTTTTCAAGTGCCAGTTACCAATCTGAGTTGAACTTAATAATTCATTGATCCCCATGTTGTCCTAACTCCTTTATAAAAGTATTAACTTCTAGGATTATTTTATATAATGAAAAGAAGGAGTTATATAGAAAAATCCAGTTTATAAAGTGCTATTAGTTTTAAATTAATTTTATTTTAAGTAATTTACTTAAAAAATAAAGGTGGTCGTTATTGTGGATGAATTGGATAAAGAAATCCTTTTGATTTTACAGGAGAAAGGTCGAATTTCCATGACGGAACTTGGAAAAGAGGTAGCCCTCTCTCAGCCAGCGGTTACAGAGCGAGTGCGCAGAATGGAGGAAAAGGGAATTATTGATCATTATCGGGCGATTGTAAGAGCAGAAAAAATCAACAAACCGATATCAGCCTTCCTGTTATTCCATACGAAAAACTGTGAAAACTTTGTAGAATTCTGCAATCAATCAAAGGATGTAGTGGAATTACATAGAATTAGTGGCCAATATAACTTTTTAGTAAAAGTAGTGACGGAAACCCTTCAATCCCTTGAAGTTGCCATAAACGAGATGGGGATATACGGAGATTCAACAACATTAATCGTACTATCTTCACCAATCGAAAATGATAAATTGATTCCAATAATAAAGAACGATTGAAGGTATCGGTAGGGCATCATTATTCTCACCATCTATCCTTTTAATCTATTTGATAAATGTTTTAGAAAACCAAATATTCAAGAAAACGATCCTTTAGATGTATGATACTATCTACTATGTACAAACCAAATGCATATATTATTAAACCTATTATAAGGATTACTAACGATTTAAAAGAGCTTTTCCAGCCCCCGATATTTTTCCGGCGTAAAATGTAATCCGTTATAAAAAATAAAACAGATGCTAATAAACTAGTCCAAAGTAAAATTAAACCGAAAAGTAAGTGGAAAGCGAACGAAATATAAATTTCGAATTTTTTGTTCGTGTAGTTTGAAAGAAAACGGGCTATGTAATCACTTATAGTAGAAGTAATCGCGCCATAGATGAAAATCATCGGAAAGCTGAATGCCAGATATACTGGAGTGGCTTGCAAAAACCAAAACAAGTATTCTCCAACAGTATCCAATTCATTATTAAGCATATGAATGATTGTGAAAATCAAACCTAATAGCACGCCAAATAAGGAACTGGAAATAACTGCAGCTATCGTTTTTCTAGACAATATAAGGCTAATTTCATGTTTAAAACTCATATCCTTCTCCCCTTAAAGTTACAATTCTTAACCAATTCGATAAAAAGTCCTTTTCCATATTGTAACAGTTTAAATTGTTGTATGAAAATGCCCTTATTTAGAGGGGATATTATTCTCTATATCGAAACCAGTAGTATTGAATTTTTATTGGGGGATATGAAATGTACATCACAACAGAAAGACTAATTATACGTAATTTTGAAATCGAGGATTGGCAAGATGTCTACGAATATATTTCGGATCACAATGTGATGAAATATATACCTGAAGGTGTCTTTACGGGAGAAGAGACGAAAGAATTTATCAATCAAAACATGGGGGAAAAAGCTGAGAAATTTGCGGTTGTATTAAGAGATGAGAATGTGGTTATTGGACACATCGCATTTTTTAAATATTTTGGGGAGCATACATATGAAATTGGGTGGGTGTTTAATCCGAAGTATTACAATAAAGGGTATGCCTCAGAAGCAGCCCAAGCCGTTTTAAAATTTGGTTTTGAAGAAATGAAGTTACATAGAATAATTGCAACATGCCAACCAGAAAATATCCCTTCCTACCGAGTAATGGAGAAGATTGGCATGCGAAGGGAAGGCTATTTTAAAAAATGCATTCCATCGGGAAATGAATGGTGGGACGAATATTATTACGCGATATTAGGCGAAGAATGGGAAAGTAATAAGTAGTCTATATGAGAAAAAGAGTTGACGATTAAATATGGGTCGTTAACTCTTTTTTATTGATGTTAAAAGGGATTTGAATTTCCAATCCCTTTTATGTAAACGAATGCTTATTAATCGTTTTTTGATGATCGTAGCAATAAATTTTCCCATCAAACTTTTTATTTGATAGACAATAGGATTTTACTTTATCTGACACGGATTTTTGACAGACAACACATATACTTTCCTTGTCCGTTTTTTCGTTCTCGTTTTTAGACGTTTTGATATTTTCAACGTGCTGCATTCGAATCGTAGGATCCGTAATATTAGCTTCCATTAGTTGTTGGTAGAGTAGTTCAATTTCATAATCCGATAAAAACGGTTCTTTATGTTGTAACTTGAGGATGGCAATTTTACGGTTAATAAATTCTGTTAGCTCAATATCATAAACAACGAGTTCGTTTGATTGTATTTTACGGAGTTCCTCATCTATCTTAAAGGTGCATCTTTTTGTAAAAGAAACCATTGAGATGAAGTAGTCATGATAGTGGGATTCTACTAAATTTTTTATTGCCTGAATATGACCATAGTTTTGTACTAAAGGACTCATCATTTTAAACTTCCCATTAACGAGCCACGTTTTTCGCTCCTTCCCACCATAAATCGTTCCTTGATAGTTTTTGGTTTCAATTACAAATAAGCCGTATGGTGTCATAATGATATGATCGATTTGGGAATAGCCAGTAGATGACTTTGAATTGATAATCATCAAGTCACTAATATGCTTATAATTTTTAGGGAACTGATCTAACTGAATATTAATTTTATACTCCCCAAGCTCTCCTTTTCTCTTTGCCCAATGCTCATTATTTTTATTTGAAACGGCTGTTTTCATAGGGGAAGGTGTCTCTTTTTGCTCTGTTTGACTTTGTTTCTTTTTGAAGAAGGAAAAAACCATGGTGTTACCTCTTTTCTTAGACTCAGTATATTTGAATAGTAGTAGTTACATCGGTAGGGAGGCAGTTAATTTTAAGAGGATAAAATATTTATATGAGTTTTACTAACTCCAATAGTTAATCGTAATGATTTTAATGCCGTTAAACCCTATAATTACCAATAATTTAAACTAATAATCTCTTTTTCTTCTAATTACTAAGAAACTTTAATTTGTTATAATATTACAATAGTTGTAGTAATTTAGTCAGAGAAGGAGATTGGGATGAAACCATTCTGGAATTTTCCAGCAGCAGCTGGTGGGACAATAAACTCGATAAATAATGCAGGAATTGAAACTTTTCGAGGGAACGAGTTGGATTCTCTTACACGGGAAATTTGCCAAAATTCACTCGATGCGGTAAAGGATGAATCCAAACCGGTTATCGTGGAATTTAAAAGTTTTCGCATTGAAAGTAACCGTTTTCCTGAGAAAGCCGAGCTTATCGATGTTTTTAATAAATGTGAGACGACTTGGAAAGGTAAAAATGCAAAAATTGAACAATTCGTCGAACAAGCTAAATACATATTAACGAATAATGAAATTTCATTTTTAAGAATAAGTGATTTTAATACAAAAGGATTGGAGGGTGCAAGAACTGGTGAACTAGGTACTCCGTGGAGTTCCTTAGTAAAAGAAGCTGGTTCTTCAAATAAAGGTGATAGTTCCGGTGGTTCCTTCGGTATCGGAAAATCAGCACCCTTTGCCAACTCAAAACTTCGAACACTCTTTTATTCTTCTTACGATATGTCGGACTTCAAGTCTCATATTGGTGTGGCAAATATTATGTCCTTTGAAGCGAAAAAGAATGTTAATACACTAGGGACAGGTTATTTTACGAATACAGAAAACTCAACAGCAATAGAAGGTTTATTAAACTTAGATCCTACTTTCCAAAGGAATGAAAGTGGGACAGATATTTTCGTAACGGCTTTTGATCCAAAAGAAAATTGGGTTGAAGCGATGCGTAACTCGGTTATATTTAATTTCTTCATCACAATTTGGCAAAAAAAGCTTGTTGTAAAAGTAGAAAATGAAACAATATCCCATGAAAATATAGGTTCATTAATTGCAAATCTAGATGATGCAATTGAAGAATATCGCCATGTAAAAGATTACTTCAAACTTCTTACGTCTGATGAGAGTATAAAAGTACCTTATCCAAAGAAAGTCTATAAAAAACTTGGGAATTTTGAAGAAGGTGAGGCAACCCTTTATATCATGAAAGGGGAAGACTTAAATCGTCGTGTTTTAATGACCCGTAAAGCTGGAATGCGTCTTTTTGAACAAAATCGAATTAGTGGAAGTATAAGTTTTACAGGTGTTCTCATTATTACAGGTAAACAGATGAACCAAGTGTTTAAACGGATGGAAAATCCTGCTCATACTGATTGGGAGCCAAATCGAATAGAAGAAGCACCAACAGAGGCGAAAAAAGTTTACAGTGATCTACGGAAGTTTGTTAAACAAACAGTTCAACAACAATTTCAAGCAGAAACAACCGAAACAATGGATGCCTTTGGGTTAAGTGATTTTCTACCAGACACAACGACTGTAGCTGGGGAAGGTGAAGACAAGAAAGAATCCCTATCCCTAAAGATAAAATCAATTACCCAAAAGAAAAAAGAGAAACCGAAGAAAAAATTAAAGAAAAAGCAACCGAAGGAAAATTTTGAGGATGAACTTGTGGACGCAGGAATAGCTCCAGAAGGTGAATTCGCTGGACATTCCAATGATGATCGAAATGAAGGTCAAGGAAAAGGCGGTGGCACTGGTAACGAGCATGGTGAACAAGGAGCTACAGAGGATGGTACGGGTGGCACACAAGACGGTAAAGGTGAAAAAGAAAAGATTAAGCCAATTGATGCAGATACTCGGTACATATGTTTGCAGAAGAATGAAGGATTATACCGTCTAAATATTCATCCGACAAAACGATTCGAAAAAGGGAAACTTGAATTTAAAGTTGTCGGAGAGCAAAGTGACTATATTCTTCCTGTGTTAGATGTGACGTCGGAAGATATTCAAATTACAAGTATTGATAAAAATATTGTACGTTTTATCAACCATTCAGGTAAAAAGCCAAAGAATATTCAGGTGAAGGTGGATTACGAACAATATTGTGTACTAGAGGTGGACTTATATGAAATTTAATAACTCATTCCCGTACCCTGTATTATCTAGTGAAAATGATAACTATAAAAATTCAAAGTTTGAAACAACTATAGAAGTACAAAAAATCTTTGGGCAACTTAGTATTAGTTTTAAAAGTAATTTACAGGATTCTACCATTACTCAACTAATTGCGGAAGAAAAGGCAAAATACGCTTTGCATATCGAATGTCCACAAACCAGTTACCGACAAATCTTCCAATCCGAAGAGCCCTATATACTAGAATCGATACCGGATAATCGGTTACGTGGAAAAGTGGATGTTCATCCATTTATTTTGGCAAGTGAGAAAATTGAAAACTACCAAAATCCTAATTTGAACGACTTTTATCAAGGATTCCCTATTACTTTTGAAAAGGGAAATATTTTAGCTATTGGGGAAGCAGTAGAAATTACTTTATTTGAAGAGGATGAAGAATCTCAAAACTTACCTTCCATTGTAACGATTCGCCGAGTGGAAAAAGAAAAGATTATGACAGTGGATATTGATTCGGATCAAATTATTATTAAACTTCCTAAGAATGAGTATGACCAATACGCTATAAATGCAAGTTCTAGATTAAAAGAAACGATTCTTTCAGTCGTAATACTTCCAAGTTTAATAGATGTGTTTTATAGAATAAAAGAAAATCAGGATGATTATGTGGAATATAAATGGTATCAAGTATTAACACAAATATTTGAAAAGAATAACAAGCCACTGAACCATGTAATTTCAGGGGCATTATCCCCATTAGAAGCGGCACAAATGGTTTTACAAAATCCATTAGAAAAAGCATTTATTGAAATTAAAAAAATTAGCGAGGCGGAGGACTAACAATGAAAATTAAATTTTTATCGGAAGAAGCATTGCAAGACCTTCGTGCAAATTTTGAAACTTATAAAACCCATTACTATAAAAAAGATGATGCATGGTTTGATGCATATTTTCAAAAAGAAGGCCATTTAATTGAATCAAAAATCGAATTTGAAAAAACGGTTTTTAACAATGATGAAAATTATATGGTCAGTGATTATGAAAACGTAAAAGTAATCTATGAATCATTAAAACATTTAACTGTTGCCCAAGCTACTCAAGAACGTCTTTGGTCAGGATTAGCCCATGTTCAAATGAGAGACTATATCTACTATAGAATTGCAAATGACATCGAAAAGAAAAACGATAAGCGTATTCAATCGGCAATTTTCTTTACAAATGGTGCAAAACGCTCCTTATTTGTTCATGCACTAGCACGGCTTTGGTGGGTTGGCTATATGACATATGATGAATTTAACAAAGAAAATCCATATTGGTTAACAGAATTTTTCTGCTCAGCAGATTTCTCAGCACGTTGCGTCGTATTTTTCTCAAGTAACTTCACATCCAATCCAGCTATCACAAAGGGAATATTACGTGCTTTAGTAGAATTACGTGATGAAGGTGTAGTTATCAAACGTGCACACTTTGTAGAAGCCACAAAATATTTAAATATTTCTGGTGGGGCGATGGTACTTGATTTGCTTGAAGAGGATGAAGTGAAAGAGATGATTGAGAAGAGAGTTAGAAAAGTTTTTGGTTTAGAATTGCAAAATGTTACTAGTGTTAAATAGTTGTATAGTAAAAAATTTCGGAGATGAATCTATGTATTTTAACAGTGAAAATGAACTGATTATAAAAGCAAAAGAAGCCCGTGGTAAAACTTTTAAAGAAATAGATAAATTTAATCGTTTAAGTAAAAAAGGTGCAACAGGTGCTTTAGGTAACATTATTGAAGAGAGTTTTTTTGGTTATGAAGTAAATAGTAAAGCTGAAGCAGATTTCTCAAATTTAGGTGTTGAATTAAAGGTTACTCCATTTAAACAAAATAAAAATAAAACACTTTCTGCTAAGGAGCGACTTGTACTAAATATCATAAATTATATGGATGAAGTACATAATGATTTTTGGTCATCTAGTTTTTGGAAGAAAAATGAAAAATTACTCTTAATGTTTTACGAGTGGAAGCCTGAAATTGACCGAGGAGATTATAAAATTATTGAAACCATTTTATTTACTTTTCCAGAAGAAGATTTAGAGATTATAAAAAAGGACTGGGAATTTATTGTAAATAAAATCCGAGCTGGTGAAGCGCATAATCTCTCTGAAGGAGATACGCAATATTTAGGCGCATGTACTAAAGGAGCAAATAAAAATTCGTTAAGAGCACAGCCATATAGTGATGAATTAGCCATGCAAAGAGCTTACTCGTTGAAACAGTCTTATATGACCACTTTAGTTAGACAAGTAATTTCAAATGAAAAGTTAGTGCAATTTGCAAGTGCAGATGAATTGAAGGAAAAAACGCTTGAACAATTACTTAAAGAACGATTTGAGCCATATACAGGTATGACAATGATGGAAATGGCTAACAAGCTAAATATAAAAATTAACCCTAAAAACCGTGCTGTGGTTGCAAATCTAATAAGTGCTTTGTTAGGTGTTAAAGGGACAAAGCTTGATAACATCGCAGAATTTGCAAAAGCAAATATCCAATTTAAAACAGTTAGACTTAAACAAAATGGTAAACCAAAAGAAAGTATGTCTTTTGTAAACATTGATTTTAATGAAATATTAGAAGAAACTTGGGAAGATTCTTTTATCCGAAATTATTTTTTAGAAACTCAAATTTTATTTGTAGTTTTCCAGTTCGATGAAGAAGATATTTTACGTTTTAAAGGAATTAAATTGTGGCATATGCCGCTTCAAACGATAGAAAATGAAGTGTTTAATTATTGGAGTGAAATTCGAAAAGTATTAAAAGATGGAGTCGTTCTAACTAAAACGAGTAAGGGAGTGGAAAATAATTTTCCAAAGTCCAATTTTAATGGAGTTTTACACGTTAGACCAAAAGGCGCTGATGCGAATGACAAAGTTCAGTTACCAGATGGACAATGGATTACAAAACAATGTTATTGGTTGAATGCTAGTTATATCGCTGAAATAGTGAGTAGTTTGGAGGTGTAATTATGGCGGGCTACATATTTACACTTAATAATATTGATTCACTCAATAAAATTATTGAAGATGGTATTTACAGTACAAATTTAAACATTCCGAAAAATAATACTTGGAAACCTCACCACGAAGGTACTCTTGCTGATTATCTTTCTATGACTGAAGGAGATAACGTTTATTTCTTTATTAAAAGAAAAATATATGGAATAGGTAAATTAATTACAATAGCTGGTGATTGTAAGCTATTAAATTTCCCTAAAGCAGATATTCCAATTGTTAATGACTATAAGAATCTTCAAGATAAAATGATATTAAACAGTTCGGAGGAAAATTTAAAGAATCGTTTTCTATGCACTTTTATAGGAGCACCTGCTTTTTTTAAAGAAGGTATTGATATGGATGATGTTTTAGAATCAAATCCAAATGCCTTTAAAATGTTAAGAGTTCTTTGGAAACTATCATTTATAAAAATTGATGATATTGAGAATAAAGCTCTCTTTGATATGATTTTAAAATCTAATGAGAAGTATATAAATAATCATTTATTTCACTTTAACTTCTCCTCTAACATGCATAATCGTGTTAAACAACTTTATAACGAAGAGTACACATTAAATTCTAAAAATACTTTAATTTTGGCTGCCCAAAATAATGAAATAAAGCATGAAATGGCAATAGAAGCTAGTTTAATTGATTATATTAAAAAGAACTCAAGTGGTATTTTTGGTCGTTGGGACTATTTATCCCATCAAGTTGTAGCATCACCTTTTAAACCAGTAGACTATATGGATAAAATGGATGTGTTTGGTTATCGATTTATTGAAGGGTATAAATCAACAATATCAAAATATCTAGTTGTTGAAATAAAAAAAGATGTTGCTAATGTCGATGTTGTAAATCAAGTAATGAAATATGTCGATTGGGTAAATAGAGAGTATAGTTATGGTGATTACAATATGATTGAGGCTTTTATTGTAGCTAAAGATTTTGAAATGGAAGTGATCGAACTTAAGGATTCTATTGCTAAACGAAATTTTACTCAAGGAAGAAGGCCACCCATCTCACATGAATGGTCCAATTTAAGATTAATAAAGTATAGTTATAATATAGATTCTCAGCAGCTGGAATTTGAAGAAGTTATTTAAAGTATTTGAAATATTAAATTTAGACAAAGTTAATTAAAATAGTTGATCTTTTCTTTAATTTTTATTATAATAGAGAAAAACAGAAAGGATGTTCGCTTATGGATAAAACTCTGAATGTAGTCGAGTTGTTTGCGGGCGTGGGCGGATTTCGATTAGGTTTAGAAAAAGCGAACTCGGACGTTTTTAAAACAGTTTGGGCAAACCAATGGGAGCCATCACGCAAAACACAAGATGCTTTTGATTGTTATATGAGAAATTTCTCAGAAGGAATTCACAGTAATGAAGATATTACTACAGTATCTGACGAGGTGTTTCAACAGCTTGAAATCGATTTATTAGTTGGTGGATTCCCCTGTCAGGATTACTCTGTTGCTCGCTCTCTCTCTGGTGAAAAGGGGTTAGAGGGAAAAAAAGGTGTTCTATTTTGGGAAATTAAAAGGGTACTTGAAAACTCCCATCCTAAATATGTGTTACTTGAAAACGTGGACCGTTTATTAAAATCTCCTTCTAAACAGCGCGGTCGTGACTTCGCCATTATGTTAGCAACATTTAGAGATTTGAACTATATCGTTGAATGGCGTGTTGTGAATGCAGCAGAATATGGCTGTGCACAAAAGCGGAGAAGGGTATTTATTTTTGCATATAAAAAAGATTTGGATTTTGCGGACAAGCAGTTAAGATTTAGTAAAAATGAAATCGTATTTAAAGAAGGTTTCTTTGCTAAGACTTTTCCTGTAAAACTTGAACCTTATAAAGGTAGAGAGTCTATGCATGAATTACCGCTAGATATTTTACAAATATCAGATGAATTTTCTTTTGGTTTCCATACTGCCGGTGTTATGATTGATGGAAAATTCTTCACTGCTCATACTGAAGTGGCAAATGAATCTTTTATTCCTCTAAAAGATATTCTTTTAGATGAAGATAAGGTAGAGGAGAAATTTTATCTAACAGAGGCCCAAGCAGAAAAGTTCGCATATTTACGTGGTCCTAAAAAGATTGAAAGAACCTCTGCAACAGGACATAAGTATATCTTTTCTGAAGGTGGAATGTCTCCAACAGATGACCTTGATGGACCGGGTAGAACAATGTTGACTAGTGAAGGTACTGTGAATAGAAGTAGCCATATAGTTGAAGTGAATGGGCGTAAACGATTTTTAACTCCAATTGAATGTGAACGTTTAAACTCCTTCCCAGACAACTGGACGGCAGGTATGCCAGATCGTATGCGGTACTTTTGTATGGGGAATGCTTTAGTAGTAGATCTAATAACAAAAATGGGGAAAACTATTTTAGACATTGATGCAGAGGAAAATGTAACATCTGAGCAAATTGAGTTACTAATTTAAAGACAAAGACTATGGGAGACCATGGTCTTTTTTATATGAAAGAACTAACCTATTGACTCTTAAATCTAATAATTTTCTCCACCGCTGGAATATCTGCTGGTGCAAAGTTGAGGGAACGAATTTCTTCACGCGTAACCCATTTTGTATCAGCGTGTTCCGATACGGTAGGTTGTCCATCAACGAGTTTTGCTTTGTAAGTTTCGAGTCTAACAACCATTTTATCGTACTCGTAAGTGGTATCTTCCACTTTTTCTCCAACTGAAATGGTACAGTTGAACTCTTCTTGGATTTCACGAGCCAATGCTTCTTCAGGAGTTTCCCCATCTTCAATTTTTCCACCAGGAAATTCCCAATAGTTCGGTAGAGACATTTTGGGACTTCTTAAAGCACAAAAGATTTCATTCTTGTCATTTTCGATAATCGCTCCGACTACATGAACTTGTTTTTTCATTGATTCCTCCATGCTTTTAACATTGGGTTTCCTGTATTTTATCATTAATAAAATAGAATTGTTTATAAATCAGCATATTCTCATAAATGACAAACAGCTCGTCTGTGTAAAAATATAGAGGGAACCCAAGTCTTATTGGTTTCCCATTATAACATCCCTTTAAATCATTTAATCGCTATAAAAACCTCAATTTCTCCATTAGGATAATATTTCTCAAAATCGTAAGTGTACGCTCTGTTCAGTGTACCTGATTCCTCGCGTTCCCAGATGGTTTTCCAAGTGTTTAAAGTGCCTTGTTCATCTGCTGTGTCTACATTAAAGATTTCATATTTTGTGTTATTCGGTATTTCGAGGGAAGGTTGGTTTTGGCTATCTTCTAGTGCAATACTTAATGTGTAATCACCTTTATAGTTACTCTCGTAGGTATGATAGACACCGTAGACAATACTATCTTGCCCCGTTAGACGACTAGATGCATCCTTCCACAATCCTGAAATTTTTTGTAGCAAAAGATCATCATTAAAATTATTCGTTCGCACACTATTGATTACTGTTAATTTCATAAGGTTATCACTCCACACTAATTTTTCCAATCTTTTATTAAACGCTTAACTTAATTCAAAAAAGGGAACATTTGTTCTTATAATGATTATAACGAAGAATCCTACTGGCATCAATACCAAAATTTACCTCGAGTAAATCTTTTATTTTCATCTTCCCAAAGGTATTTCCAGACCATTTGTTTAACTATTACTATAGCCGAATTGAATTAACAGAGGGGAGGAACTGTCTATGAAATGGGATACGCCGGAGAAGTTAAAAGGTTTATTATGTGAACTTGTGAGCTGGGAGAGCCAAACGCTGACAAAAGGAGAACAAGAATTTTCTAAAAAACTATATGCGAAGTTTCAACTCCTTCCGTACTTCCAAGAAAATCGTGACTATTTACAAACGGTAGAGGTGGAAGGGGGAAGACAGGTAGTATCTGCGTTATATAGGCATCCAAAGGCCAAAAAGACTGTGGTGCTCATTAGCCATTTTGATACAGTTCAAATCGAAGAGTATGGTGCACTCATGCCCCTTGCTACTTTGCCAGAAGAGTTAACTCAAGCGTTTAAAGAGGCAAAGGGGATGTTAAATGAACAGGCGCAAAAGGATCTGGATACAGGAGACTACTTATTTGGTCGCGGTGTTATGGATATGAAAATGGGGCTTGCCCTTCATATGCAAATGCTGGAGCGTGCCATTGAAGAGCAGTGGAACATGAACCTCCTTTTAATTACGGTGCCAGATGAAGAGGTAAACTCAGCTGGAATGCGTCAAGCCGCAAAGCATATCGCAGAAGTATCCAATCAATATGATCTTGACATTTGCCTCTTTTTAAATAGTGAACCTTCTTTTTCACAAGACCCTTATGATTTACAAGAATATATTTATACCGGGTCGATCGGTAAGGTAATGCCAGCTGCGTTATTTTACGGAAAAGAAACCCATGTGGGAGAGCCTTTAAAAGGTCTAAGTGCTCCTTTTATGAGTGCCTTTTTAGCAACTGAAATGGAATGGAACGACGCCTTTGTTGAAACGGTTTATGGAGAGCAAACACCATTACCTGTTGCATTAAAACTACGTGATTTGAAGGAGCAGTATTCTACCCAAACGCCTTACCGAGCAGTGGCGATGTACAACGTTTTTTTAATGAAGCGTAGTGCTGCCGAAATTTTAGATTTATTTGAACAAGTGACAGTCCGTGCGATGGAGAAGTGTCAAGCCCGCTATGATGAAGTGTGTGCAAAAATGAATGTGAATCCGATCGGTCGAATACGGACGATTCGTTATAGTAAACTACTGAACTATGCAAAGCAAAAGCTTGGTGAACAAGAGGTGGAACGATTAATTGGAGAAGTAATGGCTAATGCAGATTTAGATGAACGGGATCAATCATTTTTCATTGCAGACAAACTTATGATTCATTGTCAGGAATTAGCGCCGGCAGTTGTTGTGCTATTCGTTCCACCGTTTTATCCTGCGGTTAATTCGAGTGATCATCCATTAGCGAAAAAGGCGATTGAATTAGTATTACAAGCATCAAAGCCATATGAAATACCATTACAACAAGTGCATTATTTTAATGGCATTAGTGATTTAAGCTACTGCCAACAAAGTGAGGATACGGGTTGGCAAGCATATGAAATGAATACGCCTGTTTGGAAACGCTCATATGATATTCCTTTTGACCATATTGCTACATTTAATGCCCCTGTGTTGAATGTTGGGCCATATGGGAAGGACGCCCATCAAATTTCAGAGCGGCTCCATATGAAAAGTGCTTTCTATGAAATGCCTGACTTAATCTATCAACTTTTACGATTTGTTGAGAAGGAAACAGCAAATGAAATAGATGAAACATGAAGTGTAAAGAAGAAGTGGAGGGTCAACGATGAACATCCGTATATTAAAACAAGAAGATGCACAAGTCTATCAATCTTTGCGTTTAAGAGCATTGCAAACAAATCCGGAAGCTTTTGGGTCGACTTATGAGCGGGAAGTGGCCTTTACACAGGAAATGGTGGAAGAACGTATTCGGGCAACAGAAGATAGTTACGGACTAGGGGCATTTGATGAAAAGGGTGAGTTGCTCGGCGTTGTACGATTTGTGCGAGAGACGGGTATGAAAGAAAAACATAAAGGAACGATTTACGGGATGTATGTAGCACCTGAGACGCGCGGTCAAGGAGTCGGTAAGGCGCTACTACAGGAAGTCATTTCACGAGCGAAGGATTTTGACGGGGTGGAACAAATTCGTTTACAAGTTGTCTCAACCAATGAATCCGCCAAAAAACTATATCAGTCTCTCGGATTTGAAACGTACGGAGTGGAACCAAGGGCACTAAACCACAACGGTCAATATCTCGACGAAGACTTGATGTTGTTGTTTTTAAATAAATAATCCTCCAAACCCCAGTGAAACCTATGTCTCCTTGGGGTTTTTTAGCTCCATTAAAACTGCGTTTGTTATTTATTGTTAAAATAGCCAATTTTCGAAACTTCCTATCTTCCGATAACGTCCTTATACGCAAATAGAACTAATACTTTTTCTTTACTTACTACTCCCTTTTTCATGCCCAAAAATATGCCTACTGCATAAGCTACATAACGAAAGGTGATAGGCGTGACAGCAAAGAAGAACGCAAATCAAACAAAAAAACGAATCTTAAAACGGGTGCTCCTCGTATTACTTACTATCTGTTTGCTAATAGCGGGGATAATTGGATATGGGGTTTACTGGCTTTTCTTTGATTGGAGCCGTTTTAAACAAGATTTCATCACAGAATCCACATCTCCTCAAGGCACTTATACTATTCATGCTTATCGATCAGACTCAGGGGCGACGATTTCCTATGCGGTTCTTGGAGAACTCATCTTTAATAAAGAAGAGAGGAAATCGAAAAAAATTTATTGGCAATATCGGGAAGAGGACGCAGAAATCGAATGGATCGATGATGATACGGTTCGCATTAACGATGTGACATTAGAACTACCTGAACAATCTTATGATTATCGAAAAGGAATCAACTAGTCGAAAAAAGAATGATAGGAATGAATTCATATGGAAAAGATAACTGTACATAAGTGGATGGAATACGATTCAAAATTCAACTTTGTAGGTGGTCAAATCGCCCATGATGGAACATTATTGCTCATTGAAAGTAGTTTGGAAGAATTGGATTTTTTCAATCGCCCGGTCCCTAAAAAGGATTGGACGATTCGCATTATAAACGGAGAAACGATTGAAACGGTCATATTACCTCATGTGCCACTTATGCCGACGGAAGTTGATTTATTTTCTGATGGGACACTTTTACTTGTTCAAGGGCGCTGTGTAAAAGATGGTGATTACGTTGAAAGAAATGCCCGCAGATACAATCAAAACGGTCAATTAATCGACGCCTTTACATTAGGAGATGGCATCAATCAAGTTCAAATCGATGAGAAGGACACAATTTGGGTCAGCTATTTTGATGAAGGCGTATTTGGTAATTTTGGCTGGGAAGAACCGATGGGAAGTGACGGACTCATTGCTTACACTCAGAATGGAGAAAAATTTTGGGGTGCCCAACACTATGACATTTGTGATTGTTATGCGATGAATGTCGTGAGCTCAAAGGAAGTGTACTTCTATTATTATGATGATTTTTGGTTCGTTCAGCTGTCCGATCTGAAAGAAATCCAACGAAACCGTATAGAAGGTAGCCCGATGATCCATCAATTTTTAGTCGATGAAGAAGGAATCATCGGCCAATTAGATCAGTCTACGCTTATCCGTTATCGTTTAAAGGGGAAAACCTTTGCTTCCAAAGACAAAGTTCAGTTTGTCGATGAAACGGGTAAACGGGTATTAGGCCACACATTCATGCGCGGGAACTATTTGTACGTTTGTGGGAAAGATGGAATCTATCGAAAATAAATCTTCCTATTAAAAAAATTTTTTCAACTTCTAAAAAATTTTAATCCCTTCCTAAATAAACCGCTTTCAATAAGGAATGAATCTATACGAGAAATTCAATTACGTTAAGTAGCATATAACCGTAAATGTGATGGAACCCCTTCCGCAAAACCCGTCTAAATCTTTGGTTTTTAAGCGTTCTTTGGAGATAGTGGAAGGAATTTTCTCTTACTTATTTGACATAAAAGGAGTATTATTATTGTTAGATAATAGTAGATATTTTAACCATAATATTTATAATAGACTATGGTATGATTATAATAAATACAGAAAAGGTGAGTCTCTAGGTTTCCTAGGAATTGTAACACCAAAGCGAAAGCGCCTACATCTTTTTTGCAAATATAGGGGAGATAAGGAAGGTTATTATGAGTACTAGATATGAAAAAACAGACGTTATCTTAATTGGTGCCGGAGTCATGAGCGCGACTTTGGGAGCTTTACTTAAAGAGTTAGCACCAGATTGGGAAATTAAAGTGTTCGAAGCACTGGATAAACCAGGTGAAGAAAGCTCGAACGAATGGAATAATGCGGGAACAGGGCACTCTGCATTATGTGAGCTTAACTATACTACTGAAAAACCAGATGGTTCTATCGATATTGCAAAAGCGATTAAAATTAATGAGCAGTTCCAACTTTCTAGACAATTTTGGTCTTACCTTGTAAAAAGTAACTTAATTAGCAATCCGCAAGACTTCATTATGCCAATCCCACACATGAGCTTAGTAATGGGAGATAAAAATGTAGAGTTCTTGAAAAAACGTTTTGAAGCACTTTCGAACAATCCGTTATTCCAAGGCATGGAATATTCTGAGGATCCAGAAAAACTAAAACAATGGATTCCACTTATTATGGAAGGTCGTAATACAGACGAACCGATTGCTGCAACGAAAATCGACTCTGGTACGGACGTAAACTTCGGTAATTTAACTCGTATGTTATTTGAACACTTACAAAACCAAAACGTAGAAGTAAACTACAGACATTCGGTTTCAGATCTTAAACGTACAAAAGACGGTATGTGGGAAGTAAAAGTACACGATCTTGACGGTTGCCGTATGGAATACCATAAAGCAAAATTCGTCTTCATCGGTGCTGGTGGCGGAAGCTTACCATTACTACAAATGACAGGTATTCCTGAGTCAAAACATATCGGTGGTTTCCCAGTAAGTGGATTATTCATGGTATGTAACAACCAAGAAATCGTGGAACAACACCATGCGAAAGTTTACGGCAAAGCAAAAGTGGGTGCACCACCAATGTCTGTTCCGCATCTTGATACTCGTTATATTGATAACAAAAAATCATTATTATTCGGACCATTTGCAGGCTTCTCTCCGAAGTTCTTAAAAACAGGTTCTTATATGGATTTAATCGCATCTGTAAAACCTAACAACGTATTTACAATGTTAGCAGCAGGTATGAAAGAAATGTCTCTAACAAAATACTTGATCCAACAAGTATTGTTATCAAACGAACAACGTTTAGAAGAGTTACGCGAGTTTATTCCAAATGCGAAACTGGAAGATTGGGATATTGTAGTAGCTGGTCAACGTGTTCAAGTTATTAAAGATACAGAAGCTGGCGGTAAAGGTACACTTCAATTCGGTACAGAAGTTGTAACAGCTGCGGACGGTTCAGTAGCTGCATTACTTGGAGCTTCTCCGGGCGCATCAACAGCTGTTCACGTAATGCTTGAAGTAATCGAAAAATGCTTCCCTCAACACGTGAAACAATGGGAGCCAAAAATTAAAGAAATGATTCCTACTTACGGCGTTTCTTTAACTGACAAACCAGAGTTAATCCAAGAGGTTCAATCATCTACTGCAGAAGTACTTGGTTTAAACGATAAAGAATTATCTCATAGCTAATTTGATATAAACGATACAAATCACCTCAACTCTATCATTTCGATAGGGATGGGGTGATTTTTTGTTTTGTTCTTATGCTAAAAGAACTATCCTTTCGGTATAGCATAGGGCTAAATATCAATCGTTTTTTCCTCTTTTAGTAAAGTATTTTCTACTTATGTCGATATTCTTATTGAAAAACATACTCATTCGGGAGGTTTTAACATGGACATTCAACAGCTTGGCAAACAGTTTATTGCAGGTGAATGGAGAGACGGGCAAAGTAGTCGAACGCTCAACAATATTAATCCGTACAACGATGAAATCATTACAACTTACAAGATCGCAAATGTTGACGATATCGATGGAGCTTACAAAGCTGCTGCAAAGGCAAAGTTAGAGTGGGATAAAGTAAACCCGTATAAAAAACGGGATATTCTTGAAAAGGCAGTTCAGTATATCGAAGACCATGAAGAAGAGATTACGGCCATTATTATGGACGAACTAGGGGGAACAAGACTAAAAGCAGCCTTTGAAATTGGTCTTGTTAAGAACATTATTAAAGAAGCGGCTACGTTCCCATTAAGAATGGAAGGCAAAATTTTACCGTCTACAATCGATGATGTGGAAAATCGCTTATATCGAATTCCTGCTGGAGTAGTAGGCGTCATTAGTCCATTTAACTTCCCATTTTTCCTATCGATGAAATCTGTTGCCCCAGCCCTTGGTGCAGGTAATGGTGTCGTGTTAAAACCCCATGAAGATACACCAATTATGGGCGGAACATTAATTGGGAAAATTTTTGAAGAAGTGGGAGTTCCTAAAGGGTTAATCAACGTCGTAGTAACGGATATTAACGAAATTGGCGATGCCTTTGTAGAACACCCAATTCCTCGAATTATTTCCTTTACGGGTTCAACCCAAGTAGGAAGTTACATCGGACAGCTAGCTGTGAAAAACTTTAAAAAGCCTTTATTAGAATTAGGTGGTAACAGTGCCTTTATTATATTAGAGGATGCTGATCTGGAATATGCGGTCAATGCAGCTACATTCAGCCGATTTACTCATCAGGGGCAAATTTGTATGTCCGCTAACCGAATTCTTGTTCAACAATCTATTTATCACGAGTTCATTGAAAGATACGCGAAAAAAGTTGCTTCATTGAAAGTGGGCGATCCAAAAGATCCGGAAACGATTATCGGGCCAATTATTAATGACCGCCAAGTGAACAACCTCGTTGCTTTAGTGGAAAAAGGAATGGCAGAAGGGGCAACACTACTTCTTAAAGGAAAAGTGAATGGAAGATTGCTAGAGCCAACGATTTTAACGGATGTAACGCCGGATATGACGGTAGCTCAAGAAGAGTTATTCGGACCAGTCGTATGTGTCATTCCGTTTGAAACGGAAGAAGAGGCAATTGAAATTGCGAACAATACCCGTTTCGGTTTAAGTGGTGCGATCCATACGTCCAACGTTGAGCGGGGAGTGGAAATGGCGAAGAAAGTACATACCGGAATGATCCATGTTAATGATTTAACAATCAATGACGAACCAATCGTAGCCTTTGGTGGAGAAAAACAATCCGGCTTAGGCCGCTTAAACGGTGAATGGAGCTTAGAGGAATTTACAACTTTAAAATGGATTTCGGTGAACTACGGTCAAAGAGTTTTACCATATTAAGAGGAAAAGAGTGAAAATTGATGTCACAACATGAATTAATTAATGCCTTTTTAAAAGTAGCACCATTGTTAAATGACCTTATTCAAGACGATATTACGGTAGGAATTTATGATACTGAAAAACTTCTTTTAAATATTCCCGGAAAAACCTTTTCATTAAATGTAAAACCTGGTGATCCATTAGTTGAAGGGGATATTGTAACGGATGCAATTCGAACAAACTCTAGTTTATCGGCGATTGTTCCGAAAGAGTTATTCGGATTCCCATTAGTTGCTCGTGCCATTCCATTGCGAGATGAGAGAGGGAAAGTCATCGGCGGAGTTGGTATCGGAACAAGTTTAGAAAAGGCGAACAAGCTATTTGAAATGGCGGAAAGCTTCTCTGCCATCGTTGAACAAACGGCTGCATCGATTGAAGATATTAGTGATTCGGTTACCCAACTCTCAGGTCGTGTAACAGACATTACGGGCCAAATGAAAGACGTTAGCTCAAGTGCTGTACAAATTAGTGAAATCTCTGCCGTTGTAAAAGGAATTTCTGACCAAAGTAACTTGTTAGGGTTAAATGCGGCGATTGAAGCAGCAAGAGCAGGGGAAGTCGGTAAAGGCTTTTCCGTTGTTGCTGATGAAATTCGTAAGCTTGCTACCTATTCAAAGGAAAATGTAAATCAAATTAACGTTATTACAAAAGATATCCACGAACTTTTAACAACGTTGAATCAAGCCTTTTCCGAGATTAATTCATTAACAGATACTCAATCAGGCTCAATTCAAGAATTTTCCGCTACAATCCAAGAAATTAATAGAAAAGCTTTAGAACTAGCCCAATTAGCAGAAGACTCGCTATATGGGGATAGTAAGAAGTAAACCTTTAATTAACCTATAAACATTCAATCCTATTGATTGTTTATAGGTTTTTTGTTTTCGCTTATTTTGGACATTCTAAATGACCTAAACGTAAGTGGTAATGTATGACTATTTATTCTCAAAATATGATACCTATGATAGACTTAAATTGAATATTTTAACAGAATAAAAATTTAGAGGAGATGTTTTGATGGGGTTCTTTGACTTAAAGGCTATTTGTGGGGTATGTAATGAAGAAGTAGGGTTAAATCGGTTTAAAATTAAGAAATCCGATGCTTGGATCTGTCCGAGTTGCTTAAAAAAAGCTGGTGGTGTTACGGTTGTTAATTTAAATAAAATCACAGCAGAAGAAATCCAAAACATTATCCAAGAAAAAGAAGACAAACTAGGCGACGATCCAATGTCACGAGCTGAAAATATGTACCAATATTGTAAAGACAATAATTTCGGCTCAGGATTTACAGATAAGTGGGGAGTTAAACATTTTAAAGTATTACAAGACAATCTTTTACGGGGCGAAAAGGTATTAATGACGTTTATAGGATTACATAATTATATATCAGCTACCAAACACGACAGTAACTACGCCTATGCTATTACGAATAAAAGAATCCTTTTTGGTCAGAAGTCTTTAACTGGAGAGAAATTCAAAGCTGTTCAGTTCGACAAAATCAATGACATTACTTTTGAAAAAGGGTTAGTGTTCGGGATACTAACAATCGATACGCCTCAAGAAAAATTTAATGTTGGATTAGATGCCGGTTCTGCAACTTCTATTAATAACAAAATTCACGAGGTATTCGATAACTTAAAATCTGCCAGTTTTCAAGGAAATATTCCACAGCCTACAAACCCATCCATTTCTGCTGCAGATGAGATTTTAAAATTTAAAGAGTTATTAGATGCAGGTATTCTTACACAAGAAGAATTTGAAGCAAAGAAGAAACAACTATTAGGAATATAATTCATAGATAGCCATCCTAAGTCAGTAAAAGTTAATGGCATGTTATCAAAAAAGCATTTTATCCATAAAGGATGAATGCTTTTTTACCTAATATAAGCATACCCCCGTCCTAAATTGTAGAACGGGGGTTATGCTGCTACTTCTCATCTTCTGAACGATTTTCAATACGCTCATCTAGTTCTTTCTTTTCATCGTGCCACCATAATGCTTCTTCTGGTTCTTCTAAAATTTCTTTTATTTCAATTTTCTCTTCAACCGCTGGCGGTGAACCTCGAAGAGCCTTACCGGAAGTCTCTTTTAGAAAGATGGTTACTACAATAATTCCGACAATCGATGCAAAAATGAGATAGTAGGCAGGTATCATTTCATTCATCGTTTTGCTAATTAACCAAGAAATAAGTAATGGTGTCGTACCACCGAACAATGATGCGGAAATATTAAATGTAATCGCCAGTGCCCCATTGCGTACATTCGTAAAAAATAGGGAAGGTAATAACGCTGGCATGGTCCCTTGAAAAGAAGAGGAAAATATGCCGAGAATCATTAATCCTAAAAATACAAGTATGGTGTTATCACTAGCAATCAAATTAAAGGCAGGTATACTTAAAAGGATCAACCCAATTAAACCGCCTTGAATGATTTTCTTTGCTCCAATCCGGTCACTAAAATAACCCATTAATAGAACTATTGGAATCATTATCACCATCACAATGACAATTAACAAAAGTCCTTCTGTTTCTCCATAGCCAAGAACAGCCGTTAAATGGGACGGCATGTAAGATAAAACGGTATAGTTTACAACGATATAAAAGAAAACAACGAACATACCGATCAGGATAGCTCTCCAATGGAACAGTAAAATATCCTTTACAGATACATCTTCATCTTCTGATTTTTCTTCCTTCATTGCCTCAAAAGCAGGGGTTTCTTCTAAATTATTTCGCAAATAAAAGCCAATTAACCCAATTGGGGCAGATAAGAAGAAGGGAATACGCCAACCCCAATCTAACATGGTTTCTTCCCCTAAAATATAGGTGAGTAATGTAACAAGGCCAGCTCCTGCGATATAGCCAACTAAGGTACCGACCTCAAGAGCACTAGACATAAATCCTCTTTTCTTATCAGGAGTGGATTCGGCAATAAATGTCATAGCCCCTGAATACTCACCACCCGATGAAAATCCTTGAACTAAACGAGCGATGAGTAAAAGGACAGTAGCAGTGTAGCCAATCGATGCATGACTTGGGATTAAACCAATACTTAACGTAGCCAGAGCCATCATGATTAAGGTGATGGCTAAAACCTTTTTACGGCCTAACCGGTCCCCAAGCATCCCAAAGAAAATGCCACCAAGTGGGCGAGCAACAAAGGCAACGGCAAAGGTTGCAAAAGAAAATACTAATTGCATAGGACCGCTTACTTCAGGGAAAAATACTTGTCCAATTGTTGCAGCGAGATAAGAGTAAATACCAAAATCAAACCATTCCATTCCATTACCAACAGCAGTTGCTACAACGGCCTTCCGTGCTGATTTCGTGTCAACGATGGTAATTTCTTCTTTCTTCAACTTTGGTTTCGATTTTTGGCTATATTCGTTTTTGTTATCAGCCAATCGAAAAGCCTCCTTGTTGATTTATTGGTACTTATCTTAAAATGTCCAAAATTTATTGATTTATATCTTTTCATATTTCCTCAGTTTGAGAAAAATAAAAAACGCTTTTCCTATTTTTAGAAAAGCGCATCATGGGTAGTTTATTTTATCTTCGGCTACTTCTTTGAATCAAAAAAGTTCGAAATGAACTCCTCGGATTATTCTTTTAACATTGAATATTTACGATATGCTTTATAAAAACTGAAACCAAAGAAAACGAGCATAAGGGCAGGAAGCAATCTTAAAAGGGCAAATGGAGTTTCAAATAACAATGCTTTCCAGAATAAGGAACCTTCCATGCTCCAAAGACCTTCTGTTAAATATAAACCTGAATCTTTAAAAAGCAAATAAGAGACAAACAATAACAGTACACATAAACTAGATGAATAACCCATCAATCTTTTATAATAATTACTCTTCGATTGGCGATCCGAGAAGATTTCATTTTGATTATCGTCTTCTTTTTGCCAATATTGAATGCCACCAAGCCAGGAGCCATTTATATAATGCCAACCGAAATCTTCATATATTCCTTTGTACTCTTCGTACTTTTTCTTTGATAAATAATCTTGATAATCCAGTCGCATCACATATTTTTTGTCGGTTTTTTCGAAAGTATATACTCCGAATCCGCTAGTATTTGTACATCGATAACCTTTTTGTAATTGCTCGTTCAGCCATTGTTCCTCTTTTTCGATATCAAAAAATATCTTATATCTCTTCATTTGATGCACTTCCTTCATACAGAGATAAAATATGCAATAACCTGTTTTGTTCCATTTTCAAAATCGCTCTTCCTTCCTCTGTTATCATATAAACTTTTCTCCGGCCTTCCTCTCCAACAGGTTCAATCCAACCATGCTTACTTAAGTTCTCAATCGCACCATATAATGTACCAGCTGCTAAAATAACAGATCCGTTACTCATCGTTTCTATCTTTTGCATGACGGCATAGCCATGGAGTGGCTCACGCAAAGCTAATAAAATATAATGCATCGTTTCAGACAATGGTAATAATTTATGTTTCATCTTCTCATCCTTTATTCAGTTCGACTATATAGTTCAACTTAATAAGAATATAATACAGTTCAACTGAATAGTCAACAAATTTCAAAAATAATTAAAGAAACTAAAGTAAAAAGCTTGATAGCAAGGGGAAATCAAGCTAAAAAGCCGCTTTCCTTATGGAACGGAAAGCGACTTGCCCTATAACGGAAAAAAGCGATTTTCTTTAATGAAAATCGCATCCGATTGTGGAATATATTTACTTAAAAGTAACCCTTTAATGGAATAACTACGATATTAGTAGGCGATACCTACACGCGTTTTTATATAATCGTTACTTTGTATTTGGCTAAATGCAAATTCTGCTGTATCCGGGACTGAAATTTTACTACCACCCTCCGGTAAAAAATGGCGTTCTATTCGATAGTTACCTAATCTTTCTCCATCCGGCAAATATGTAGGACAGACGATTGTCCATTCGAGGTTTGATTGTTGGAGCATATCGTACACTTTATTATGTTCTTCGGCAGCACGTACGGACTTTTGTTTTGATTCACTTGACTGATAACGCAATAATTTTGGGCTAATTCTACTTTGCAGGATTCCGGCAGTTCCTATAGTGATAATTCGTTTTATACCTTCTTTTTCCATAGCTTCTATAATAAGTGGCATACTTTCTGATAAAGTGTTTCCTCCATCAGTATTGAGTGCACTAATAATGACATCAATCCCATGCATCGCACGTATGATATCATTTTTATTTAAAACATTACCTTGAATTATAGTTAAATTTTCTTGATTTGTTTGAATCTTCTCTGGAGTGCGAACTAGTACAGTAACCTGATGTCCGTCATGAAGGGCATAAGAAACTATTTGACTTCCAACTCGTCCAGTTCCACCTAAAATTAATATATTCACTAGTGAACCTCCTTGTATGAATCCGAACATAACACTGAGCTACTATTACTAAAGTATATTATATAATTTCACAATCCCTTTATAAATGAGGAAAGAAATCTAACTTTATTTAAAATTATCCTTTCCGTTATAAAAATATTTTTTTCGGAAATTCAAGCAAAGACATTATATGTAGGTGGAAGGGCGGATTCAGGAAGGGGAATTACTAAAGGAATGTAAAGTTGTAGGCCTATTGTAAATGAAAATAACCAGAGCAGTACAGGCTACTCTGGTTTCTTGGTGGTGGGTATCTTATTTTCTAAATGAATCAACAGATAAAGTTTTACACATATGTTCATATTGATGGCCACTAATGACTAAATCAGCAACTTTCTTGTATCCTAAATTAGCATATAATTTTTTCGCTTTCGGATTCGCCATATCAACATTAAGACCAATCGTATGATAACCGGCATCTAACGCCGTTTTACTCATTTCGTTCAGTAAAGCAGAGCCAATCCCCATTCCTCTAAATTTTCCGTTTACGACGACGGAATCGATATACCATTCATCTGGAAGTGTCTCTTTATCGACAAACAAATTTTCATTAGGATCAAAACCGTTTTTACTTAATACATTTCTAAATGGCTCATCAATGATCGATTCGTCTTCTGCGGGATAGCCAAAAATAATCCCAGCAATTTCGCCATTTACCTCATATACTAAGCCTCTTTTAAAACCAAATCGATATGTAGGGTCGGCAACGGATTCTGCTACCATTTCAAGTAATTTATTTTTAGAAATTTTCTTAAGTAAAGGTAACTCCATATCCTCAAAGATTACCCATAACAGTTTTGCAATTTCCATACGATCGTTTTGGGTGGCCATTCTAATCATTCATATCCAACCTTCCATATTTTCACTATTCAATTGTTAAGTCTAACCCTTTTATATTTCTAGGGCAAACGGTGGGCCTACTCGTTGCATGGGTTAGTTTGTTAGGGTGTAAATTTTTTCCTTGTCTTCTTAAAGTTATTTCCATCTACATCAATATTTCGATTATAGTTGAAATATAGGGCTGTTATAATGAACAGACAGATTGGTCATTCAATGAAGTAGGGAGATAAAAAAATGAATACGTTCAAATTTACACTGTTAATACTTTTAACCACATTTTTAATGGGTTCTTCTTTTGCTGTCGTAAAGTTTGGTTTACCATACTCGTCCCCGTTGTTATTAGCAGCACTTCGCTTTACCCTTGCCGGACTTATTATGGCGGTAATTGTGTTTATTTTAAAAAGACCGCATCCGACATCTATCAAAAATTGGATGAAAATGTTTACGATTGGTGCTTTTCAAACGGCTGGTGTTATGGGGTGTATTTTTTTAAGTTTACGGACCATCACAGCGAGCGAATCTTCCATTCTTACATTCACGAACCCGTTGCTCGTTGTAGTATTGAGTACGATCTTTTTAAAAACAAAATATAGACTTTATCAATGGGTTGGTGTTCTTTTTGGATTAGTAGGGGTAAGTATTACAATGGGAGCACAAATAGATTTTAAGATTGGTATTCTCTATGGTATTCTTTCTGCCGTTTTTTGGGCAATTGCTACTTTGTTAGCGAATAAATGGGGAATCCATTTCGATACGTGGGTTTTATCCGCCTATCAAATGCTTTTTGGTGGATTACTGCTTTTACTTAGCAGCTTTATGTTTGAAAAATCATTTTTTATTTTAAACAGTCATTCATTACTTATTTTATTATGGTTAAGTATTATGTCTTCAATTGTTCAATTTGCCGTCTGGTATTATCTTTTACAAAAAGGCGATCCTGGAAGAACGAGTGCTTATTTATTTTTAGCACCTTTCTTTGGTGTCATATCTGGCTGGTTACTATTAGGGGAGCCATTATACCCTTCCATTATCGTAGGCGGCATGTTTATTATTATTGGAATCTATCTTGTAAATAGCAATTTTCAGAAGAAAACCGTAGAAAATAAAATTTAATTATAGCCCCCTCATAATACTAGTCTGTCTAGTAAGGAGGGGGTTATTCGATTCTCCAAGGAGGAACGTTGTTACTAACATTTTGCATTTAAATTTTAATTATAGGAAAATAGTAAAGTATCATTTTTGGGGAAGGAATAAATAACGTGAAAAATAGTAATAGTAAAACGATCATTAGTCTAATTTCACTAGTCTGTATATGGGGATCGGTATGGCCGATTTATAAATATGCTTTACAGTTTTCGCCACCAGTATTATTTTCAGGAATCCGTTCAATAATCGCAGGATTGTTATTTGCTTTAATCCTACTACCACAATGGAGACAAATAAAATGGAGAGAAAATTGGTCCATTTATGTGATTTCGAGTATATTTAATGTCATTCTCTTTTATGGTATGCAGTCGATTGGGTTGCAATATTTACCGGCTGGCTTATACTCGGTCATTGTGTATTTCCAACCGGTGCTTGTTGTTGTGCTAGCATGGCCCTTCCTAAAAGAACCGCTTACTCGAAACAAAATGATCGGTGTGTTTATAGGATTTTTAGGGGTTGTGATGGTAAGTTTAGATGGAATTAGCGGGAAGGTTGCACCGATTGGATTTGTATTTGCGTTAATTACCGCTATTGGTTGGGCGATTGGCACCATTTATGTAAAAGTCAAGAGCAATGTCGTACATGGGTTTTGGTTAGTTGCTTTACAAAATATAATTGGTGGTTTTTGTATGTTGTTTTATGGTTTAGGAGCAGAAGACATTCGGACAATTGAATGGAACGCGTCATTTATCGTTTGTTTAATATACGGTGCAATTTTTGGTGTAGCTATAGCATTTGTTTTATATAATCGATTAATGAGTAAAGGAGAGGCGGGAAAAGTCAGCTCTTTCACATTTTTAGTCCCTTTAATTGCAGTGCTACTCGGTACGATTTTCTTAGATGAACCATTTACCATATCTTTAATTTTAGGAATGGCCCTCATCATACTAAGTATTTATTTAATTAATAAAAAGTCCCACGTTGTGACAGAAGAGTAATTAAAAAAGCTGATGAGTTATTTTTATAACCCATCAGCTTATATATTTTACTGACGAAAATCCAAGAAAATCAAAGGATTATATATCTCTTTTGAAGAAGTAACATAGAGAGATTGTTCTTCTTAATGTGAAATTAAGAACATAATGATGGGCAGTTGCAAACTTCATTTAATAAGTGGAAAAGGGGATTGAAAATGGACGTAAAATACCCGATTGGACAATTGCAGGTTCCTGAAAAAGTGACACTAGAAAATGTTCGAGAATGGCTAAAGGAAATTGAATCTTATACGATTCGATTAAGGGAAACGGTTAGCTCATTAAGTGAAGAGGAATTCAACAAAACGTATCGTGATGGAAGCTGGACAGTTCGTCAACTTGTTCATCACATTGCAGATTCTCAACTGAATATGTATCAACGTTTGAAGCTGGCTTTAACAGATGACAATCCAATAGTACCAGCTTTTGATGAAGAGAAATGGGCTATACAACCAGATACAAAGCTCCCTGTACTAAGTTCGATTAAAATGCTAGAAGGTATAAATGAGCGCATCGTATCTTTAGGACAAAGTTTAACGGAAGAGCAATTAGATCGAGCTTTTACCCACCAAAAAAACGGTAAAATAACCGTCGCAACAAAAGTTGCAAAATTAGCTTGGCACGAAGAGCATCACTTAGCCCATATAAAAATTGCATTATCAAAATAGTACACTATGTTGAAATTGGCTTATTGAACTTCGATAAGCCGATTTTTTTATTTTAACGTTTATGTTCAATTTAAATAAACGTGCATAACGCTTTCCTAGAGGAAGGAAAGGGTTTTTTTATTGACGGCAAGATTGTGGAAATTAGTAATTATGCCCATTTTAATTACAATAAACGTAAAGTTTATCAAATAAATTAAGGAGGTATATAAATAAAAAATAAATTTCGATATTTTGAAAGGGGAAATCTATGGATAAAATGAGTCAGATTTTAGTTGAATTTCCGCTTGTACTCATTTTAATGTTTATCGTTTTTCGTTTTATGGGGAATAAGGAGTTAAATCAATCAACTCCAATTGACTTTGCGTTTATGGTACTGATGACAAGTATCGGATGGGACGTAACGCTTAACCAAGATTATCCTTTATGGTTTACAATCGTACTTTTTATTCTATTAGTAGTAACCATTTATCTATTTGATTGGATCACAACGAAGTCAAAAAGGGCAGAAAAAATGTTTATCGGGGAGCCTCTCCTTTTAATAAAGCATGGTGAAATCAATAAGGAGGCTTTAGAAAAAGAAAGAATGTCCGAAGATGAACTACTTGCACTTTTACGATTAAAAGGCTTTTTTGTACTTGATGACGTCGAACTATGCTATCTCGAGTTTAATGGAGATATATCGGTGAAAGAAAAAATTAGTAAATTTACTTGAGGGTAAGCATATTTAATCACTTATAACTATTAATAATCTATGAACAATTTGGCGCAATTCTTTAAGAAATGTGCCTCTTCCAGTGTATTGGAGATTGTAAATACATATTCATTTTTCTACTCTTTAGTTGTATAACCAACATGTAAATACAAATACTATTTTCAGTGAAAAATGCGGAAAATAGGAGTGTATCATCTTATGATTGAAAAACCGAAAATGAGTTCCTCTGAGCTTGGAGCACTATGGATGACTTATCAAAAAAATCAATGATTTTGCGTATATTGGAATATTTTATCGAGAAATCGGATGATCAAAGAGCAAAGGATCTCATGTCGGATCTCTGGAATCAACTTCACCCAATCATTATGGAAATGAAGACTACGCTTGAAAATGAAGGGGCAGTTATTCCAGAAGGTTTTACTAAAGAGGATGTAAATTTAGACGCACCAAAGTTATGGGACAATGGTTTTGACATTATGCTTTGCCGAGTACTGAAGGAAATCAGCATGGGGATGTACGTACTCCACTTAACAATGGCATACCGTCAAGACATTATCAAACTTTACAAGAAAATGTCTGAAGTAACGGAAAACTTTTATGGCCATTTTACACAGTATTTGCTTGATAAAAACCTTTATACACGCCCGACTTTTGTTGTGATGCCAACATCAACCAATTATATATCGGGTGAGGATTACTTAAAAGGTACCAACATTTTTGGGAATAAGCGTACATTAAATACAGTTGAGTTTGGGAATTTATATCGTATGATTGAAACAAATATAACGGGTATCTTCATTTCTCATACAACCGCCAGTGTGTTTGCATATAGGGCAACATTCACGATAGTATTCATACCAACCTTTTAACTTTGTACGTCTTAAAGTGCTAGACATTTTTTCCTCTCCCTTCAGATACTTCCGAAAATGCAAAAAAAATAGCCTACGGAACAATTTAAAGGGCATAAAATACCCAAGTAATTGTCCATAGACTATTTGTGTTCTTCCCTAACGTTATTGCAAAAGCAATAAGTTTAAAAAATAAATACATAATATATAATTTTAGATTACTTGATTAATCCTAGGCTTTCAAGAAAGAAGTATAAATTTTTTGGAATAAATTTGTTGGCTTTGTACTAGGAACTTCACTTTTAAGGCTCTATAATATTTGCGTCGATATAACGGAATTGGCTGGGATAACTTAGACCCACATAATGTCTTTGCTCCACCCTCTTATGAGCTACCAACATTTGATGAATCTAAAATCAAATTTGCTTATAAAGAAGGAGTTGTAAGCCTAGTATGATTAGTCTAGTACGTCCTTTTAGTAATGAAACTATTCCCTTTATCGTACAAGTTGGTGTTGGAGGTACAGGCAGTAATGTAGTACAACTTGTTTCTCAAATGTTATCAATTACAGGCAAGCACCATGTCTACGTATTGACTGACCCCGATTTAATTGAAGAGAAAAATAAAGGCAACCAATTATTTATCGACGGAGAAGAAGGTTTACCAAAGGCAGAAGTATTAGCTGAAAGGTATTCGCAGTCATTTGGATTAAACCTCTGGTCTTATACTAATCACTATATTGAGAGTGTCGAAGCGTTAAAAAGTTTATTTCAAGTTGATTATACTAACGCGTTAGAAGCCACTTCATATTACTTACCCATTCTAGTTGGTTGCGTAGATAATAACTACTCAAGAAAAATTATGAATCAATTTTTCGATAGTGTGCCTACATGTATCTATTTAGATGCTGGTAATGAATCAGTTGAGGTTCCTTCAGATTGGCAAACGAGACCTATCGAACAATGGAATGAAGCAGAAAAAGAAGCTTATTACAATAGCGGTTATAGCGGACAAGTTGTTGTTGGAGTGAAAATTGACAACAAAGTTCTACAAGAACCTGTTGTGAAAATGTTTCCTGATATTTTAGAGGATACAGATACGATTGCTCCAAGTGAGTTATCTTGCGCGGAATTATCAGCAAGTGAGCCACAACGACTAATCACAAATAAATTTGCAGCATTATCAATTGCTAACGTGATCCAAGAGGTATTGTTTGAGAAAACCATTACTCATCATATGACATTGTTCCATGCAAAAAAAGGATATATGCGAAGCATAAAAAAACAAGAATGTGAGGACTTATTAAATGGACAAATTTAAGGTTAATCAAAAAGTCTATTACGCAATGAAAGAACTTGAATCTTGGGTTGGTGTAGATAAACACCGGAGTGAAAAGGTATTAAAAATCGCTGAACTACTAGCGTATGGATATGAAGTTGAGCATACCTCTGAAGAACAACTGATTAATTGGTTTAAAAACTCTAAAGAGAAATTAGATAAATTAGAAGTAATGAGTGTTGATCATTTTGATGAAGATTCTCGAAAAGAACACTTTACAACTCTTGATTATCACCGTGTAGAGGTTGCAACTTTAAGTGCTGTTTTAAACATGCTAAAAATTAATGTCTAGGAAGCAATTAATCGTTATTCCTGATTAAACCTTATTCATAGTGGAAATATGCAGATAATAGCTACAAAAGCTTAATGTTCAGTTAAGAACGGAGGAATTAAAATGAAATTAGTAATAAGAGAAACACTTGAAAGAATTATAGATTTAGAAGGATATGAAAGTAAAGAAGAAGCATTAGCGGAATTAAAACGTGCTTATAAAAACGAAGAAGTTGTTTTAGATTCGGACGATTTTGTTCATGTTGAATTTGAAGCATGTTGAGGTGAAAAATGAGGACTGCAATAATGCAGTCCTTTTTATTTAAATTGGTGATTTTCGACTACTCTCTAAATAATCATTACTCTACCGGAACCGCTGGAATTATTTTATCTGCTCTAGGAATTGGAGTAGGATAAGGACTACCAACCTCAGCAGAACTATCATAAGAAGGTGTTGTTTCATGGATATACTTTAGTGCTTCTTTATATTGTTTTCTTTGCAGCTCTTCAAATTGATTTGGAGACATATTTGATACACTTTTATAAAATTTTTCTTTATCTTCATCTGAAACATACATTTTTATTCCATATTCATTACTAAGCTTTTCTAAAATTTTCACATATGGAATAATGGCCAAATCAATATCATTATTGTTGTCTTTTGTTTTTGCATTAGGAGTAGAAGTTGAACAAAATACAGATACTAGCAAAAGGGCTAATGAAATATTCAATATTTTCTTCATGTTTTATCTCCTTTTTATTACTCATTATAAATCATTTTAATAAAAATTAAACAAATTAATTCGAAATATCTGGAAAATTTTAAAAACAGACATACTTAAAGCATGTCTGTTTTTAATTGTTAATTCGCGTAGAATGTTAAATTTGCAGTTAAAGCATAAGCAAGCGCAACTCCATTTGCATCTTCTGGATGACCATAAAGTGTGACTTTACAACTTTTTCTATCACTACTTAAACTATGAAATTTTCTATCAACTTCCCAATGAAAACCGGAATGAGACCAAGTTGTACCATATGAATTAATACTTTGATATGTGAAAGTTCCTGGGTTTCCTGTAGAGCTAAAAACAGTTGATTTTAAATAAGCTGAAGTGTTGTAACTTAAAGATTTGTATTGTGTAATATTTTCAGTTATAGATAAAGGAGTAACTATTGGGTTTTGAATTAGTATCATTGAGATCTTGTTTTAAGTATTCTTGATACTGTTCTCTTTGTTTTTTCTCAAATTCTTCAATACTCATATTCTTTACTCTGTCATAAAAATAATCTTTCTTTTCCGGATTAATATAAAATTCCACTCCATATTCCTTTGAAAGTTTATTTAGTATTTCTTCATACTCACTTAAGGGTGCTGTTTGCGTTTCAATTTGGCTTGCGGATGCATATGAATTTAAAGATAGAGAAACGCCTATCCCCATGAATAGTGCAAATACTAATTTAAAAACGTGTTTCATATAAACAACCTCCAAGTAAAAAATTTACCCTAAAATGGTATTAATTGTATTTTAATGTAAAATTTTTAATTTTCAATATTGTAATAATTACTATTATTCAAAGACTAGGTACAAGGAGAAAGGTTAAAATATCTCAACTTATAACAATACTTTCTAAACCATTTGATTTTTTGATTCAATAGTAACGATTAGAAAAGTTAAAATATGATATTCTTCAGCAATTGAGCACTAATTTTGAATAAATTTAAACCCCGTTCTTATTTAGACCGGGGTTTTTGTTTGTATGAATTTTAAAATTAGATTATTTTACTATTATTTAATAATTTATTTAGCTTGTACTGCTACATTTTCAATAACATAAGTATTTGTTGTAGAGACGTTGAAATGATTGATGAATATTGTTTTTTCATTATCCGCAACTTTAGTAGTATTCTTTAAAATATTCATAATTAACGAGATAATTTCATTTTTTTCAGCTGCAGCGATTAAATCGGATAACATGATTTCAGCTAAAAGAGAATCACCATCCTTTTTAAATGGATTGAATTGAACTCTTCCTAACCACTGGTTATTTAAAATTGAACCTGCCCATCCATATAACTCGTACGTTAATGATTCATCATTGGGCTTTTGATACATATACACTTGTGGAGTTAAAAAATGTAATCCTTCAAAAGACGTTAATTCATTTTTATGCTCTCGGATAATATTCTCTTCATATTTATGAATATAAGCATAACATCCACCGTAGTATGCAATTTCGTTAAATGAATTGGTAATAACCTCATATAAATCCTGATCCATTGCAGTTAATACATCAATTGCGAATTCATTACATATTTTCACATTTAATACTTCAGGATGTTCCTTGAATAATGTACGAATTATATTGGGTATTTCCTGAATTACTTCTTCATAAGTAATGGGTTCTTTTGGAGTTTCTAACAAGTCTTCATTTTCTTTCATTGTTTCATTCATTACAAGATATCCTTGTAAAAACATTAGATTAAACATCCTATCCAAATCCTCAAAAATCCAAGAGTTTCTCTCATTATTTTCAAGATTCATCGTACATTTTTTATAATAATATATGAAAATGTTATCTATATCATTTTGAAACTCAGGTTCTTGAAACTTTTCTTTTAAAATTTTAGTGTATTTTTTTACAAGATCCACTTAATGTTCCTCGCTTTCATCTTCATAACTAATTGTTGGTACATCATCTACTAATAACCATTGGCCATCTTCCAACTTAACAGTATTTTCATAATATATAGAGCTGTTATCTTCTAAAGTATATTTACGAAAAAATACAGCTTCGTCAGCAATATCATTTTTTTCAGAAGTTGTTGTTACATACGATTTTAATTTGCTATTTAAATTATCAGTGAACAATTGTTGTATAGTGCTAAACATGTCAATACGAGCATCTTCATCTTCTGGTAACTGTTCAATAAAATATTCATGTAAATGGGGTGTTATTAAGTCCAATAATTCTTCGCTATCAATAGCCCCGGAATGATAATTGAAAAATACTTCTGAAATAAATGCACTAAATTCATTAATATCAGTGTATTTATCTTTCTTTTCGATTTCGATTTTTTCTAACTCTTCGACATTCACATTATCTTCGATATTTTCTACAGCATCTTCAGGTTTAACAGTCTCCATTTCCTCCATCAACTTTTTTTGTTCTTCTGAAATCTCATCCTCTTTCTTTTCTGTTTTAGTACTTTCTTCTGCTTCCTTTATTTCTGGAATTGCATCCTCTAGACAACCGTTCAATATTGATAGAGAAAATAATAAGCCACTTGCAATAAGTGATGTTCTTATCAGCCCTTTTTTATTAACGGTACTCAAAATTAACCCTCCTTAAACCAAATCGCTCATTACTTAATAAATGAATCAGTTTCGTGTATTCGTTATCAGAAAGAAATTCGAGAAAGCGATATATTTCATAGTGCGGTCGCTTTAATTTCAAAGCTAAAACTACTATCTCCTTAATACCGTATAATGCAAACTGAAGGTTATTTGTAGTAATGGATATACCTGTATAATCTTCAAATAAATTTGCTAAAGTTAATGCAGCTTCATTTGAAAGATGTGAATTAGGAATTCGAATAAAGTTTTTCCTTTGCTCTGCAAACAAACTAATCCAAAGCATATAAACATTCATATTGAGTAGAGATGGTGAAATGGCAATAATTTTATTGTCAAATGTCCAATCATTGACTGGTTTCATCCAAACTACTGAGGACGAAGATGTTAAAAAGTATTTTATGCAAGGAATAGAGCTTTCCAAAAAAATTATAGGCGAAACTTCTAATTTTCTTCTTGAGGATAATATCCAACCGCCTGCAACACCTGGAGGAACCGTTACAAATTCAACAATAGCTCCTTTTTCGGAAAAATTAATGATGTTCTGTAATTACCTGTTGAGTGGATTTTCCCTCGGAGGCGGTGGCTTTAGTGCAGGCTTTAGTTTACGCAATGATCTACACGCCAAAAATATGACGTTTGGTAAAGACATCTATCAATATCAAATGGACGGGGTTAAGCTCATGGTGTCTAAAGGATGGTTTGAAGAACCACCAAAAATGGATGTATAAAAGAAATATAAAGACGGATTGATAATAAAATTGCTAATGGAAAAGACGTTAAGTAAGAATAGTTATTTAAAGATTGGCGCTATCCTTGGAACGAGGATAAGCGCCAATTTTCTTTTCTAAACTGGAGTCTATAAATGATTTGGTATTTTCTTGAAACTTATTTTAAAAATTATCGTATAAAAATAAGAACATAAAAAAATTTAGACGTAATTATGTAAGTTTAAGGAGTTTTAATAATGACAACCAATCGAAAATATTTCATCGCAATACTAACTGTAGTAGTCACGCTTTTAGCTGCCTGTGGCAATTCATCTGATGAGTCAAAGGTTGAATCGAACAACGAGTCATCCAATAGTAACTCGACACAAAGTGTAGATAATAATACAGCAGATACAAATGAGAATGCCGAAACGGTCACGGAAAGTGCGGACAACAGCGAGTTAAATAACCAAGAAGACAATGCTTCTAATTCATCTCTAGGGTCAACGCCTAGTAATCAAAAGGATGAATATCTTAAGCAACTTAATGAGATGGAAGAAGCAGATCGAAATGAAGAAGCAAAAACAACGATGGTTGAAATGGAAGAACAAGAGGCGGAAAGATATAAAAAATGGGATGAATCATTGAATGAGATTTATGGGGTATTGATGGAACAGCTTAATACCAAACAGAGGGACCAATTAAGGGAAGAACAGCGGAAATGGATTGAACATAGAGATGCAACTGCAAAAGAATCATCCCTTAAATATAAAGGGGGTTCGACGGAATCATTAGAATATGTGGCAACCCAAGCAAGTCTTACGAAGGAAAGATGTTATGAGCTCGTTGCAAAATATATGAAGTAGTTTTGCAACTAACACTTTAAGGAGGGACTTGATGAAAACATATAAAATCATTTTATTAGCAATCTTGGCAGGTATCTATTCGGGCATATTGGATGATTTTGAACTTCATTACATGATCAGAGTACTTTTATTAATCGTTTTAGTGTTTATAACTGGATTTGTATTAAATACTATTGGTCGTAAACCAAAAGATTAAAAGTTAATAGTTTCAACTGAAGTGCTAAACTAAATGTAAAATACTTTTTTCATAATATGAATGGTAACTAGAAGGGAGTGAACTATGCGCAGATATCAATATTTCCAACTCACCCAATCATTGAAATGGAGGAAAGGATATTGATGACAAATTTATACACAGAAAGATTACTTTTAAGAAAAATGAGGACTACGGATTCTGCTAGTTTATTTAAAATTTGGTCGGACCCAGAAGTGGCTAAATTTATGAATATCGATCCATTCACAGAGGAAAGCCAAGCGGTAAATATGATTTCCCATCTTGATAAACTAGCTCATGATAATAAAGCGATTCGTTTTTCAATTATTAAATTAAGCACCAATGAATTGATTGGTTCTTGTGGTTATAACTTTTTAGATTTTGAAAATGAGAAGGCAGAAATAGGGTATGATATTGCGAAAGAACATTGGGGGAATGGCTATGCACCAGAAGCAATTAGTGCCCTTGTTGAAAATGCTTTTAATACGCTGAACTTAAATAGGGTGGAAGCGAAAGTGGAGCCTGAAAATATAAATTCCATTAAAGTTCTGGAAAAGTTGAATTTTACGTGGGAAGGTACCCTTAGACAAACAGAAAAGTCAAAGGGGAAGTATATTGATCTAAAAATCTTTTCGAAACTAAAATCCGATTAACCGATTCGCCTATATTTCACTAAAATGAAATATAGGCTTTTTTATTTAAGGATGGAACGCCATGGTAAATGGTTAATTTCTCCATTCTTTTCACTTTCAGCATTGCAAGTATTTTTAATCTGTCTTTTTATTGATATAATGTCTAATGTTGGAATTAGTAATGGTGAAGGAGGATGACAAATGGGAGCATTAGAGTTATTAACAGGTATTATACCACTTCTTATTTTATTCATTATTTATGTCGTACCGATCGTTTTTGTGATTTGGTTTGCCCTAACGGTAATAAAACTACAAAAGGAACAGATTCAACTATTAAAATCTATCTCTGACAAATTAAAATCTTAATGAATTAGATTGAGTTGGAACTCTATTAAAATAATACTAAGTATTTGAAGCATTTCTTTGTAATAAGAAGTGCTTTTTCTTTTGGGATAAAATGATGGATAAATATATAGGACAATAAAAAAATGATTAAAATCAATAATAATTTATTGTAAAACGATAAATTCTATGTTAAATTCAAATGGACAAATAATAAAGTGAGGTGCTTTTTATGAAAAGAGGGTCAACACTCTTTTTAAAGACAGCCGTTGTTCTGATGGGAGTCCCAGTTCTTCTTTTGTGCATTTTTTAGTGCCTGAGATTGCCAACTTCGCAGCAGAACTATATCCCGATCATACGTATTTAAAATATCTTGTTTTTCTTGTGATGTATGCAGCAGCCATACCGTATTACATTGCGCTGTACCAAGCTTTTAAACTGCTTAGCTATATTGATAAAAACGATGCCTTTTCTCAAATTTCTGTAGAGGCTTTAATGAAAATAAAATATAGTGCCATTTCGATTAGTGTGATCTATGTGTTAGGGTTGCCGCTCTTTTATCTCATCGCGGAGAGGGATGATGCTCCAGGGGTTATCCTTGTCGGATTAGGTTTAATCTTTGCTCCATTGGTCATTGCTGTCTTTGCCGCTGTGCTCCAAAGACTTTTACAAGAAGCGATCAATATGAAATTAGAAAATGATTTGACGGTCTGAGGTGAAAAACAATGGCAATTATTATTAATATTGACGTCATGTTGGCGAAAAGGAAAATGAGCGTAACGGAGCTTTCTGAAAAGGTTGGAATCACAATGGCGAACTTGTCGATTTTGAAAAATGGTAAAGCAAAAGCAATCCGATTATCAACTTTAGAAGCGATTTGTAAAGCGTTGGATTGTCAGCCTGGAGACATTTTAGAATATCGAAATGATGAAGGAAACGACAATGACTAAAGTTGGAATCGTTAAGTTGGAAAGGGAAAGTAAGGTCATAAGAGCTTTCATACAGCTTACCCACTTCGGTTGGGAGCAGGCTCTATCTTGTTTATTTCCGGTCGTCATTTTTTCCGCTTTAGCTATAACCCAATTCATTCCATTGCCTTTTTTACCACGGTATGACTGGTTACTTATCATTTGCTTGTTGATGCAATGGTGGATGTTACGTTCCGGACTTGAAACGAAGGATGAATTAAAGGTGATTACATTATTCCACTTGATTGGTCTTGCCCTTGAAATTTTTAAAGTCCATATGGGCTCCTGGTCTTATCCAGAAGAAGGCTATTTTAAAATTTTTGGAGTTCCATTATACAGTGGATTTATGTACGCAAGTGTTGCGAGTTACTTATGTCAGGCATGGCGAAGAATCAAGGTCGAATTAGTGAAATGGCCACCTTTCTATATCGTAGTTCCATTGGCAGCGGCCATTTATTTAAACTTTTTTACCCACCACTATTGGATTGATATACGTTGGTGGTTATCAGCACTTGTTCTCATCGTCTTTTGGCGCTCCTGGGTTTTCTATGAAGTAAATGGAACGCGTTACCGTATGCCCATTGCACTCTCCTTTGTCCTCATCGGGTTTTTTATATGGATAGCAGAAAACATCGCCACGTTTTTCGGTGCTTGGCAATATCCGAATCAAACAAATGCGTGGAGCCTTGTGCACCTAGGGAAGGTCAGTTCATGGCTTTTACTAGTCATTGTTAGTTTCCTAATTGTAGCAACGTTAAAACGGACAAAGGGGAAGAATGCAACGAAAGTAAATGATGTTCATTTAAATCAAAACTAACAATAAAAAGTCGAATTTCTCTTATAACGAGGGTTCGACTTTTTGTTTGTTTTGCAGGAGGCTCCTTTCGTTTAGACATACTTATTTTGGTAATACTGAACTTATAAAATTAATGAAAGAGGTGTAAAGCGATGCCACGAAAATCTGCTCAAAATAACGAAGAATCCGAAAACGAATTGGTACCATTCCCAAACACAGAACAAAAGCAAGGAGAAGTAGAGGACCTTACCCGGATGTTAGCAGCTGTATTGGAATATTTGTCCGATGACAGTAACGAAGAAATCGATGTTGGCTACCTGTTCGATAGTACGGAAGGTTTACGAGAATGGTGGACACAATATCAGGAAAACAACCGAAAAAAAATTGAAGATGAAATTACCGCATCTTTAGGTGAATTAACTTTGGAAGATTTAAATAAAATTCGTGATCAAGTAAAAGGAAAAAAAGGGTAGGCGTTTTTTAATAAACTGTTCGCTTTCCCTTTAGAGTAAGGAATATAATGGATATATATGTAAAGGGGGATGATTATGGTTTATATTGCGCTTCTTCGAGGCATTAACGTTGGTGGAAATAATAAGATTGATATGAAGTTACTTAAACAAACCTTTGAACGAGTCGGAATGAACGATGTAGTCACCTACATCAATACGGGGAATATTATTTTTTCAAGCGAAAGCTTATCAAAAGATGAACTATCAATGATCTTGGAAGAAGCGATACATAATGATTTCGGATTACAAATTAAAGTCATGGTACGAAGTGTCGATGATGTAAGAGAAATCATGAACGCGATTCCGGACACATGGAAAAATGACAAAGAAATGTCCAGTGATGTAATGTTTTTATGGGATGAAGTGGATAATGAATCGGTCCTTGAAAACATCGTCATGAAACCGAATATTGACACAGTAAAATATACTCCAGGGGCCATTCTATGGTCGGTGGATAAGAAAAATATTACGAAAAGCGGAAAGTCAAAAATCATTGGAACGAAGCTATACAAACAAATGACAGTGAGAAATGTGAACACCGCTCGTAAAATTTACGAACTGATGCAAGCTCAAAATAGTTAGTAAAAGAAAAGAAAGTCTATGAAACGATAAAGTTCAGAGACTTTCTTTTTTTCTGAATTCTAAATTTTAATCCATTGACAGTAAGTAAATTTTGGGGTACATTTTTGATAATGATAATCGTTTTCAATTAAACATAATGATAATTTAGAAGGGTAGGAATACATATGAAAAACAAAAAGTCATTTTTATTCATGTTAACGTTTGCGATTGTGGCCATTTTTGCATTAGTAGGCTGCTCGAGTGATTCTTCAAAAAAGGAAACAGAAGAAAAGGATTCAACAGCTTCGACTGAAACAGATTCCCAATATCCAATGACGATTAAACATGCGTTAGGGGAGGCTGTTATTAAAAGTAAACCAGAACGAGTTGTGACAATCCAATGGGGAAATCAAGATGTGGCTTTAGCTCTTGGTGTAGTACCAGTCGGTTTTTCAGCGGCAAACTTTGGTGTTCAAGATGATAGCGGTTTATTACCATGGACAAAAGAAAAGTTAGATGAACTAGGGGCAACAGACCCGAACGTTTTCCAAGATACAGATGGTTTAGATTTTGAAGCAATTTCCGATGCAGATCCGGACGTTATTCTTGCTGCATATTCTGGTATTACAGCTGAAGATTATGAAACATTAACGCAAATTGCTCCCGTAGTCGCTTATCCAGATGCACCATGGGCAACAACTTGGCGTGAACAAGTGGAACTTAATGCACAAGGTATGGGCATGAAAGAAGAAGGCGAGCAATTAATTAAAGATATCGAAAGTTTAATTGATGAAAAATTATCTGCGTACCCTCAAATCGAAGGGAAAAAAGTTGTGTGGGTGAACTTCTCAGCAGATGATTTATCCCAATTACATATTTATACGCCAATTGATTCCCGTGTGTCCTTCTTAAAGGAGTTAGGTCTGACGTATCCAGAAAGTGTAACGGAACTGATTACGGATCCTTCAAGCTACTCATTAAATTTAAGTGCTGAAAACGTTGAAGCCTTATTTGATGCAGACATTATCGTTGGTTATGGCGATGATGCCCTTTACGAAACAATTAAAGCGGATCCTTTACTTGGAAAAATTCCAGCTGTTGAAAGAGGTTCTGTCGCGTTTATTACAAGTGATACGCCTCTAGTTGCAGCGGGTACGCCAAACCCACTTTCAATCGAGTATACAATTGATGAATATTTAGAATTAATTGGTGGGGCAATTGATAAAATTGAAGAATAATCATTACGACTCTAACAAAAAGAAACTAGATTTACATGTACCGAAACATTTTTCCCTCATTTTAACGGTTGGATTTATTTTATTAATCGTCACGATCATTGCTTCTTTAGTATTAGGGGCTCGGGTAGTGAGTTTCCAAGAATTAATGGATGGGTTATTTTATCAAAATCAAGATTCTTACGGTGCCAACGTAGTGCAAAAGCGAATGTCACGGACAGTTTTTAGTTTGTGTTGTGGTGTTGCGTTAGGGATTGCGGGCGTACTAATGCAAACAGTGACCCGTAATCCATTAGCTGACCCGAGTATTTTAGGAGTCAATACAGGTGCAGCGTTGTTTGTAGTAGGTGGTATTTCATTTTTTAATATTACGACAGCAAGCCAATATATTTGGTTAGCTTTAATCGGAGCTGCCGTCACAGCAGTTTTCGTATTTGGAATAGGCTCTATGGGGCGTGGTGGTGCAACGCCAATTAAATTAGTGTTAGCTGGAGCTGCAACTACTGCAGCTCTTTCTTCGCTTGTCACAGCCATTATGATTCCAAGTCAATATGCAATGGATCAATTTCGCTATTGGCAAGTAGGAAGCGTTGGCTCGGGATCGTGGGATTCCATCACGATTTTCATTCCCTTTTTACTAATTGGGGTATTGATTGCCTTTGTATCCGCACCGGCATTAAATGCCTTAGCATTAGGTGACGATGTGGCATCTGGCCTCGGTGTACGACCTGGTGTGGTGCGGGTATTTGCAATTTGCGCGGGGGTTATTTTATGTGGCGTAACAACTGCTTTAGCCGGTCCTATCGGTTTTATCGGTCTTTTAGCTACCCATGCGATGCGTTTAGTAATTGGACCAGATTTACGCTTCTTAATTCCGATGTCAGCCTTAGCTGGGGCAATTATTTTAACGATTTCTGATGTGTTTGGTCGATTGCTTGGAAGTCCTGGAGAACTAGAAGTTGGTATTGTGACAGCCTTTATTGGCGCACCTATCCTCATCTTACTAGCAAAAAGATCGAAGGTGAGGTCATTATGAGAAATCAGACGGTTGAAACGAATTTTATCGTAAAAGGAATGCGTCAACGAAGAAGACGTTGGATTTTTGTTACGAGTTTATTAAGTATATTAGCAGTCATCCTTTGTGGTGGGATGCTTTTATTAGGAAACACGATTTATCCAGTAGATGTCGTTATTCGTACATTAATGGGGGAAGATATTGCAGGGGCTAATTTTGCCATCAATACAATTCGTCTTCCCCGAATGATTACGGGCTTATTTGCAGGATTTGCCTTTGGGGTAGCAGGTTACATTTTTCAAACGATGTTACGTAACCCATTAGCGAATCCAAATATTTTAGGTATTACATCCGGTTCCAGTGTGGCCGCTGTATTTTGTATAATCGTCCTCCATACAAGTAATACCGTTGTATCGATTGCGGCAGTCGTTGGGGGATTAATTACAGTCATTGTGATGTATCTTTTATCCCGTGGTCGTTCCTTTTCAATTGGTCGTTTAATCATTATTGGGATTGGGATGCAAGCGATGTTAGATGCGGTCATTTCGTACTTGATTCTGAAAAGTGCCCAACAAGATATTACGGTAGCTTTAAGGTGGTTAAGTGGGAGTCTAAATGGTTCCAAAATGAGTGAAGTACTTCCGTTAATTTTAATTGTCGTTATTTTCACACCTATACTACTTGCCCTTGGTAAACAGTTAAACATGCTAGAATTAGGGGAGCAAATGGCAACTTCTCTTGGCATCGCTACCGATAAATTGCGTATTACTTTAATCGTAAGTGCCGTATTTATCATTGCGATTGCGACAGCAACAACGGGACCAATTGCCTTTGTTTCCTTTTTAGCAGGACCAATTGCGAATCGACTAGTTGGTGCTAGTGTGTCAAATATTCTCCCAGCAGGTCTAGTCGGAGCGAATCTCGTATTATTTGCAGATTTAATAGGACAGTTTGCATTTGAATATCGATTCCCAGTAGGGGTGATTACCGGATTACTCGGAGCACCTTATTTAATTTATCTGCTAATTCGAATGAACCGAAAAGGAGAATTATAATGAGCAACACACATGTTTTTCGAGCAGAACGTCTTGTTTCTGGCTATGATCATAAGACGATCATTCATGGAATTGATCTCGACATTCCACAAAATAAAATCAGTGTCATTATCGGTGCAAATGGTAGTGGGAAATCAACCCTTTTAAAAACGATGGCCAAACTGATTAAACCGACAGAAGGTGATGTCACGCTAGATGGGAAAGTGATTAACAAATATCCGCCGAAGCAATTGGCCCGTATGTTAGGCCTTCTCCCGCAATCACCAGTCGTTCCGGATGGGATTACGGTGGCCGATTTAGTCGGTCGGGGAAGATTTCCGCACCAATCATTATTTAGTGGATGGTCGAAACAAGATTATGAAGCGGTAGAAGAAGCGATGGAATTTATGAATATTATTGAATTTGCGAATCGCGATATCGACGAACTTTCAGGTGGTCAAAGACAACGGGTTTGGATTGCGATGGCCCTTGCCCAACAAACCGATATTTTACTGCTAGATGAACCGACTACCTTTTTAGATATTACGTATCAAGTTGAAATTTTAGATTTACTTACAAATTTAAACCGTAAATATGGTACGACGATTGTTATGGTATTGCACGATATTAACTTATCAGCCCGGTATGCAGACTATATTTTTGCGGTAAAAGAAGGAAAGCTGATTGCAGAGGGAAAAACGACAGAAGTGCTAACGAGTGATTTAGTCGAATCGGTTTTCGACTTAAACTGTGTTGTCATTCCAGATCCCGTTTCTGATACGCCATTAGTCATTCCAAAAGGGCGTTATCATGTAAAAGATGGGGATATTTAAAACATTCAACAAATCACCTCTATATGAAAAATAGAGGTGATTTTCTCTTTAAGGGTTTAAATTAATTATGGAGAGGGTATAGGAAAAATTGGCGCTAAGGTTAATGAAACCTTTCATATAAAGAGAACCACTAATGTCGCATAAATTTTAACTGAATTTTCAGTCTTCTACCTTTTTCGTTTTAGAAGAAAAACAAAGACACTTG